>NZ_JAMXOT010000271.1 GCF_024220515.1 Oscillatoria sp. HE19RPO | reverse complement strand
TATCAGAATTTTTGTGAAGAAACCCGGTTTCTAACCTTGACTGTATCCACGCCCTGGGACAAGAAACCGGGTTTCTCTCCCTAATTTGTCCCCAATTATCAGAATTTTTGTTAAGAAACCCGGTTTCTAACCTTGACTGTTCCAATACTCTCCAAATTCTTGATATAATATTCCCAAAAAGAATCAGGAGTCAAAGGTTTTAAAAACTTTTGACTCCTGATACTTGCAGATTTTATCCTGATTTTTTCTAACCCATTGGTTCCGACTTAGAAATCATCGATGAAGGAACTGAGTCGTTGGAGTAAGGGGTCCACAGGTTTGGGGGGGGCGACGGGTTCCGGTTCTGGTTCCGGTTCCGGTTGGGGTTCCGGTTGGGGTTCCAGATAGGGTTGTTGAGGCGGTTGATAATTTCCCCGTTGATTATTGAGGGCGATCGCCAACTGTCCCACCTGCAAGCTCAATTGTTGCAACTGCTTTTCCAGTGCATCCAATCGACTCGCCTCCCTCGCCGCTACCCGTTCCTCTAAGGACCTCAATTGCCCTTGTAACTCCCCAATGGTGTCCGAGGCATCTGCTGATTTCCGCGTCGGTTTTACCGATTCGGGTACATACAAATAATGCCATAGGGCTTCTTTACACAAGTCGCCGAAACTCTTGTGGGGTTGGTTTTGTAACTCTTTCTGCACAACCGCCAACAAGGTTTGGTCGGCTACCTCATCGGTAAATCCGACCCGTTTCTTTGTCTTGCTTAACCAAAAAACCATTAACTTCCGGCCCTAGAGGAGCGAGTGTACGAAGAGGAGGCAAGTTGAGCCTCTCCATACAAATATTGTCCCACAGCATTAGCCGGACGGGAAGGTTGGGCCAAATGAACTTTCAAACCCGCTTGTTCAACCAAGGGTTTCAGAGCATCGGAGAAAAATTCCCCGCCACCGCCGGTCAAAATCACGTCAGTGACCCGTTCTGGTAACCACTTAATCAACAAGTCGGAAAGTTCGCGCGCAAATAATTCTCGCAAGTTAGGCAGAAAATCATCCAAATTGGTGGGTTTGGATGCACCACGAGGACGGAAGAACCGTTGACCCCTGGGTTTATTCACCGCATCGATTAAGGACAAGGATTGAGTATCCACACTAATCGGCGCTTGGCTATATGCCTTTTCCACTTCGGTTCCCACGCGCTTGTAAAACTCGCTCATGGCAAAGGGTTCGCTCTTGGAGGCCCCCCGTGCGAACCGGAAATTATCAACCATTAAAAAGTCAGCGGTTTGATGTCCGATATCCACGATCGCCACTGAAGTCTTGGCAAAATCCGGGGACACCCCTTTTTTATCCACCTTCTCCTGCGCTTCGCACCAGATTAAGCTGCCATATCCTTCCGGCATCACCCAAACTTTGGTGATATTCAGGGTCACTTGCTCACCGCGATAGCTCATCACATGAGGCGAAGTCAGCAAATTGGTAATTTCCTCTTTTTCCCGCTCAAACTCTTCTTGAGAATGATAGGGCAGACCGAGGACAACCACTAAATCATCTTTTAATCCAAAGTAAGCGGCACTGGCGAGGACTTTCACCAGGGCATTTTCCACTTTCCGTTCGCCAACTCCGAGATTTGCGCCAAAGTCAGCCGCTAACTGACCGATCGCATAACCCCGCCCTTGATACTCCAACCACATATCCAATAACGGATCCGTAGGCCGAGATTCAAATTCCCCACCCCGCACTTTTTCTACAGGGACCTGGGCCACATTAGATGGAATAAATACCACTTGGTTGGGGTCCCGGCTAACACAAGCTTTTGTTGCTGTGCGGCCCAAATCAACGCTCAGAATGGAAGTTCTAAAGGAATTACTAGACGCTTTGCTAGTAACTGCCGTATTTGTAGGCTGTTGGATCGTCATTAAATTTTATAACCTCCCCTAAATTTACCAGTATCTTGCCACCAAACCCCTAAGATATCAGGATTTTGCTGTTTTTAAATCTTAAGACTATCCAGCAGTTCCTTCAATCACCGCGATACAGTCAATCTCAACGAGTACATCTTTAGGTAAACGTGACACTTGGACTGTGGCGCGCGCCGGTGCCGTGGCTTCATCGAAATATTTAGCATAAACGGCATTCATCGCAGCAAAATCATTCATATCTGCCAAAAAAACCGTGGTTTTTACCACATCGTGAAAGGTGGCACCGGCAGCGGTGAGGATGGCATTTAGATTCGCCATCACTTGGATGGTTTGCTTGACCACATCACCCTCCCCGACTAGGGTCCCGGTCTTGGGGTCTAGGCAGATTTGACCCGCAACAAAGACGAACTGACCCGTGGCGACGATCGCCTGATTGTAAGGTCCAACGGGTGCGGGTGCTTGGTCTGTCTGAATGATTGTTTTAGTCATTGAGATTAGATTTTCAAGAACGGGTTATCCCCGGACGGTTTATCTGGCTTGCGAATTGGAATGGAAAACACATTTTAAATCCCGTGTTCAGGGATATTTTACCTAGATTAATGCTCGCATTCTCCCTGGATCTTGCCCTTGTTCTGCCGGTTCACTTAAACCCTTTCAGGAATGAACATTAACTGAGTAAGGAACGACGCGATCGCGTCCATCTTCCTGACCCTAATTCCACTGGGCTATTGTTTGCGCCCCCTGGCGATCGCAATTCAATGCCATCGAAGCTGTTCGCCAAACCAGAGGGACTTCAAAAAAAACAGCCTTCCATAGTTTACCCCAAGGGGGACGGGTGGAATCGCGATCTATTTTAGCAGGAGCAGGAGAGGGAAGTGGGGAATGCGATCGCCAATGTACAGAACCCCTTTAAATCTGGGCATAATGTACTGAACAATCGCGGCCCTGGTCCTTTGCTCGATACAAGGCGCGATCGGCTTCCTGAATCAGGGTTTCCAAAGACGACTCAACTCCAGGCATCACCGTTGCAATTCCCACACTCAAGGTAATGTATCCACAGGTGGGAGATGCCCGATGGGGAACCTGTAATGCCTTCACCGCCTCGCGAATGGTTTCCCCGACGCAGATCGCCCCATCCGTCTCGGTATCCGGTAAAATCACCGCAAATTCTTCGCCGCCATAGCGCGCCACAAAATCTAAGGGCCTTTTGCTGGCTTTTTGAATAGCAACTGCCACTTGTTTGAGACATTCATCCCCAGCTTGATGGCCGTAGGTGTCATTATAGGGTTTGAAAAAGTCGATATCGCATAGAATCAACGAGAGTGGGGTGCGATCGCGCTTCATCTGTCGCCATTCGCGTTCTAAATATTCATTAAAATGACGCCGATTTGATAACAGGGTTAATCCATCCCGAGTTGCCAGTTGTCGCAACTGTTGATTCGCTTCTTTAAGTTGTTCATACAGTTGAGATTGTTGGGTGGCAATTCCCACCTGAGTTGCCAATTGACTGAGAAACTTAATTTCTGACTGCTGCCATCGTCGAGGTGCGGCACAGTGGTGAGCAATCAGTAATCCCCATAACCCACTACTTTGGACAATGGGCACCATTAACATCGCCTTGACTTCTACCTCAGTTAAAAAATTCACTTGAGACTCGCTCACCCAAGCTTGAGTAATATCCTCAACCTGATAAATTCCCCCCAACTCTTCCGGGGGTAAATCCTGTTCTCCTAATAAGGGATCGCGAAGGGTTAGCCCTAAAATCGAGCAGTATTCTGAATTAACCGATTCCGATACCATCACCCCGGTGGAATTATCTCCTAAGCGACAAATTGCCACGCGATCGCACTGTAAAAATTGCCTCACCTGGACCACGGTCGTTTGTAAAATCTCTTTCAAATCCAGAGACTGTCGAATCCGCTCCTGCATCGCGGATATCAACCGTTCTCGTTCAGCTTGTTGTCTTAAAGAGGCTTCAATTTGAACCCGATAAGTAATATCCCGAACGATCGCCTGCTGCACTTTTAAACCCTCTCCCCATTGGACCACACTACAACTAATATCCGCCCAGAGCGTTTCCCCATCTTTTTGGCGGACTTGGGTATTGGGCAACCATCCGCCCCCGGTTTTCGCGGTTAAGGCGAACACAGTGTTCACTCTTTCTCGTTCTTGGGGGGGCAAAATTTGACTGGCGTGGAGGGTGACTAATTCTTCTTTGGTATAACCCAATAATTCCTCGGCTTTTTTATTAGATTCTAAAAAATTACCCTCCAAATCCGTGAGTAATATCGCATCTCCGGCATCATTCATTAAGGAGCGATATTTGGCTTCGGATTCTGCGAGGGCAGCTTGGGCTTTTTTCTGTTCGGTGATATCTAAGGCGGTTCCAAAGAGCCTAATGGGTTTTCCGGTTTCATTAAAGACTGCCTCGGCTCTGGCTTCAATATAACGGAGGGTGCGATCGCGTTGCCAAATTCTCAGTTCAACTTCATTGGCACTACCTTGTTCGAGAGCTTCTCGAATCAGCTTGCTCCAAGTTTTTCTATCGTTTCGGTGTAGCTGTTTCACCAGGTGAAGATAGCTTAATCCTGAATCAAAGGGGCAATCAAAAATTCTTAAAAGTTCTTCAGAAACTGTGATTTTTTTAGAATCCACCTCATATTCCCAGCTTCCCACATGAGCCACTCTTTGGGCGCGGGCGAGATTGGCTTCACTCTTCTGGAGGGATTCAATTAATTGATTTTTCTCTCGGTCCGCATTTTTACGCGCCGTAATGTCTCGCACAATCGCCAAAACTTCATCATCTCCACTGGCAATCAGTCTCGCTTCATAGACAGAAACTTCACCGCTGATTTCTAGTTGATATTCAAACACTTGGATTTCTCCAGTTTCCAAGGTTTGTTGGATATATCTCATAGATGTTTCGGCGATGTTTTGGGGCATGACATCCACCACTTTTAAGCCTTGAAAAATTTGTGGTTTGATTAAATTACTAAAATTAGCCGGTTTAAAATCTAGGTACGTTCCATCTCCTTTCACTCGAAACATTAAGTCGGGGATGGTATTGAGTAAGGCTCGATTGGTGGTTTCACTTTTAATTAAAGATTCTTCCGCCCGCTTGCGTTCGGTGATATCATGGGTAATTCCTAAAACTTGATAAATTTCTCCCCGTTCATTGAGTAAGGGAATATAAGCAATTGCTGCGCTCAGTGGGGTATGATTTAAGACAATATTGGATTCTCCTTTCTGAGGAGTTTTTGTTCTAATTGCCTCTTGGAGTAGGGGGAGATAGGTATCGGTAATCGTCGGTGGAAATAATTCTTCATCCCGGCGATTTAGAATTTGTTCTTCGGTATAGCCACTCACTCTGATACCTTGGGTATTAATAAATTGAATGCGGCGATCGGCATTATAAATTACAAAAGTATCCGGGAAGTTATCCACGGCCTTTCTAAACCGTCTTTCACTTTCTATTAACGCTATTTCGGTTTTTTTGCATTCGGTAATATCACTGTATGCAATCACAAATCCATGGTTTTCCAAGGGGATCGGTACAGCGGTAATATTCAGCCAGTCCACTTCTCCTTCCGATGAGGAAATTCCAACTTGTAAATTTTGAATGCCTCGATTTTCAACCGATTCTGTTAAAGCCAGCATTCTGGAAAATTCTTTGAGATTTAGCGGAGTTCCTTCTCTCAAAATGAGCCGATCATCTCTATCCGTTTTAGCCTTTGCTTGTGAGCTTCTAACCAGGGCATCTAAATACTCTAATGACGCCGTATTTGATTCTATAATGTTCCCCTCGGAGTCGGTAACTGAAATTCCCAAGGGGAAAATATCAAAGATTGTTTTATATTTTTCCGCGAGTTCTTGAGTCGTTTTTTCCAGAGAGGGGGCTTGGGAAAAATTCTCAATAGTTGCCACAGCACATTGTGGATTGTCTGCTGCGTCTAGCATCAGAGATAGCTTTTGTTTCACCCAAATTTCTGTTCCATCTTTGCAAATTAATCTTTTGTCTATTTCATATCCCTCTCTCTTTCTGGCAATACACTCTTGCATGAGAGCCTTCTCTGCTTGAAAGTCTTCGGGATGAGTAATCTGACGATATTCCAGATGGGATAGTTCTTCTGCCTCGTACCCCAGCATGGTTTGTAAAAAAGGGTTGGTTTGCAAGAATTTTCCAGTCAAGTCCCAAAGCGCTAACCCAATCGCGGCTCGTTCAACTATGATTTGGAAGTATTCATCATGATGGGTTCCACCCGGGCTGACGGAATCATGAGTTTGACTAAATTGGCGATCCAGGTTCATACACCCTACCCTTCCTTACTGCGAATTTTATTACCCTTGAATAGGCGATGTTTTGCTCTCATATTTCGGCTTTACAACCCAGTTTTCATGTTTTCCTTTTATCCTGTCATAACGTTCTGATTTTATCTGAACTATTTTTAAATTGGCTTGATTTTAATTATAATTTTAGTCAAAAATTGAGTTTTCAAGTAACAAATTTTAAGGAAATTTCCAGGGATTTTACAGACCCATTCACAAGAAGCTTATGGGTCATCAAGACCGGGTTTATCATTGGCAAGGACAACCTATGTATTGAAAATCAACAAGCCGGGATGGTTGGAGGGTGGGAAGGGTTGACGGTGATCTCGATCCAGACTATTTTCTCTAGAATTCTAGTCGCGGGTTCGAGTGGCAAGGGAGGAGGAAACTGGAATAGCAGGAAGCCAACCTGTTCCTCGGGTGAAACGGGCTGTCCTTAACTATCATGCCATTCCGGTTGAGCGGGGATTAGAAACTCTATTCTAAGTCAAGGTTGAGGGCGCATTGGCAGTTGGGAGGGGCAAAGGGCGGTGCGAATTGAGAAATGGGGATTGTCCAAGGGTTGATGATGACATTAATAAAAATCTGAATCACTTTGATTGATATGGCTTTGGGAGTTTTGAAATATTTCGTCTTTAAAGAAAAATAGCCACAGAGCGATCGCACCGTTAAGATTTTTAATAGACCCAAACCGAGGGGTTGGGGAAGTTCGGGTGAATCGAGTACCGCCGGATCCGCGATCGAGTCGGACCCACTATTTCCGGGGGACGGCGAGGCGATCGCATCGGTTAGATACCAACCCAGTGGAGTAGGAAACCCACTCTGATACTCCATTCGGTTGTTAAAGGTCTATAAAAACCCGCACCCTCAAGGGTGGAGGCTCACAAGACAAAGCCTGCCTACGCAGGCTGAAGAGTAAAATAGGTCTTTCACAACCGGATTTGGTATGATACTCCATCCAATTTTCCAAAGTCGATAAAAACCCGCACCCTTTCCTTTTGGAACGCTCATAGAACAGGGTGCGGGTTTGGGCTATTTTATTTTGGGGAGTTCTCCTCCAGATGGAGTGGCGATCGCCTTAAATCCGGGGTCTGATCCCATAATGTCGGTAGCGCCAATAATCCTTCAGGATGCGATCGTGGTCAAAACAGAGATTGGGGGGAATGCGCCAAGACTCAAAACAGTCTAAATTTTTGGCATCATCTGCCGCCTGGGGTTCCCCCGTCGCCGTGGCTAAAAACACCACACTCAGAGTATGCTGACGCGGGTCCCGATTGGGGTCAGAATACACATGAAATTGTTCGATGAGTTCCACATCTAACCCGATTTCTTCTTTCGCCTCACGAATCGCCGCAGTTTCCAGAGATTCCCCATAATCCACAAAACCCCCGGGAAGCGCCCAACCCAAAGGGTCATTGCGACGCTCAATCAGGATAATGGGACGCCCGGGGCGATCGCCTAACTCAATAATGATGTCAACAGTCGGAGTGGGATTGCGATAAGTCATGGTTAGATTTTAAAGTTGAGAGGTTGAAAGTTCGGTTTTTAACCGCCAGGACTTACGGATAAACCCCTATTTGTAGGGTTGATTCGCGAATCAACTCTACAAATAGGTTTGACTCTCCAAATCTGCGTAAGTCCTGACCTCGAAATCCTTGTTAGCGGGGATCCGGGCTGATTTGTCATCCAGTTTCAATGGGGCGATCGCCGCTCTCTAGTGACCCATGCCGTGATAAAGTTGAGAGTCGGTAGCCCAGTCAACCATTGGGCAACCAGGCTTAAGTTATTTTCCAGTGGTACATACACCATGCCCTTCCCCAGATCTAGCGGTATTCTACTCCACCCCACCTCGTTTCCCAGTCGGTTTGGTATCGGTGACCTTGGCGAAGCCGCTTATCGCTTCGTAGACTTTTTAGCAGAGAGTTACCAACTTTACTGGCAGATCTTGCCGCTAGGACCTACGGGATTTGGCAATTCTCCCTATTTGTCCTATTCCGCGATGGCGGGAAACCCGATGTTGATCAGTCCCGATCGCCTGCGAGATGACCAATTACTCGCCGATTGGGACTTTGACCAAGTGCCAGAATTTCCCGCAGATTGGGTTGATTTTGACCAGGCGATCGCCATCAAAATGCCCCTCTTACAACAAGCCTGCCAAACCTTCAAAGCCCAGGCTTCTGCGGAGCAAAAACAGCAATTTCAAGAATTTTGCCATGAAAAAGCCTACTGGCTTGACGATTATGCCTTATTCATGGCGATTAAAGGCGCAATGGATGGCAAAAGCTGGTATCAGTGGGAACCCGACATTGCCAAGCGCCAAACCGAGGCCCTAGACAAATGGCGGCGACAGTTAACCGCAGAAATCTTTTTCCAAAAATTCCTGCAATACCAATTTTTCCGGCAATGGTCCGACCTCAAACGCTACGCCAACGAACGAAACATCCAAATTATTGGCGATATTCCCATCTATGTCGCTCACGATAGCGCCGATGTTTGGGCCAATCCAGACATCTTTTGTCTGGATGTCAAAACCGGAGAACCCGCAGGAATGGCCGGAGTCCCGCCCGATTATTTCAGCGCCACGGGGCAATTATGGGGTAACCCGGTCTACCTCTGGAAGCGCCTGGAAAAACAGAATTTTGATTGGTGGGTCAAGCGCTTCCAATCCATGTTGAGTTATGTGGATATCATTCGCATCGACCATTTCCGGGGCCTAGAATCCTTCTGGTGCGTGCGCCAAGGGGAAACCACCGCCATGAATGGAAAGTGGATTCCGGCACCGGGTTCGGCCCTACTGAAGACGGTGAAAGAACGCTTAGGCAGTCTGCCGATTATTGCGGAAGATTTAGGGGTGATTACCCCAGAAGTGGAAGCCCTGCGAGACGAGTTCGAGTTTCCGGGGATGAAGATTTTACATTTTGCCTTTGGATCCGGACCGGGGAATCCCTATTTGCCGATTAACTATTACTCGCGCAACTGTGTGGTTTATACCGGGACTCATGATAATGATACGACGGTGGGATGGTTTGAAAAACTGTCGGACCATGAACGGTGGGGTCTTTTATCCTATTTAGGACCCGTTTCTGAGGAAGGCATTCACTGGCAAATGATTCGAGTAGCATTGTCTTCCGTGGCGAATCAAGCCCTGATTCCCATGCAGGATTTGTTGGGACTCGGCAGCGATGCGCGGATGAATACGCCCGGATTGGCGGAAGGGAATTGGGGATGGCGTTATCGCGGGGAGGTGCTGACTTGGGACCTGCGCGATCGCCTGAAACTGCTCACGGAAACCTATGGTCGCCGGTGCTATTAAGTCGCCCACCCTCAAGGTCAAACCCGATCATGTAGGGTTGATTTGCGAATCCACCCTACATGATCTGGGGTTTATGAGTCATCCCAAACCCGGTTGTCAAAGGTCTACAAAAACTCCAAAATGTAGAGGCGATTCGCGAATCGCCTCTACATTTTGGGGGGGTTTTCAAAATCTGCGTAAGTCCTGTCCAAAAAACAAGAAACCGGGTTTCTACCCTAGATTTGTGGCTTTATTGCGACAAATTTTCTAAAGAAACCCGGTTTCTAATCCCTACGGTACAACCATAGGCTAGGGTTCTGCCTGAACAATCACCTCTTCGATAACCCCAGGTTTACCCATGAGTTTGGCTTGTTCATCATTAACCGCCATGAGGACCCCACCGGCATTACCCGCGACGACAATCAGTTGTTGTTTCGCTTCCCAAGTGCGTTCCGTTCCTTGCTGTAACGTGCCTTCAAATTCCTTTTTGCCATCGGCGGTAATTTCAACCCAAGAACTATCCTGAACAATCAATCCCACCCTAACCGGGGCGTTGGAATTGGACTGACTGGCCCCAAGGGTTTGAGAGGCAGTAGTTGGGGGGGTGGGTTTTTCAGCCGTGGCGGATTCAGAACTCGCTACCGCCTCAGCGGTTTCCGATGGTTGTTCGTTGGATTGCTGCATCGCCGTAGTTTCGACCCATCCAGATAACCCTTTGACTGCACCCATAATCAGCAGAATATAAATCAGGTACAGATGAATCGGTCGAAATTTAGGCATGGGTAAATACCACTGGGCTATTTTCTGCTTGCGCCAAGTGGAAATGATCGGAAAGGTTTTAGCAAACTCAACGCCATTTAAACCCAGCGTCTCAGCATACCGCAAGAGAAAACCCTGAACATAAATGGGTTCGGGGAGTTTATAGAGTTGCCCTTCTTCAATCGATCGCAGCAGACTGACTCGAATCATCGTTTTCGCCGCGACTTGTTCAAGGGTCATCGACTCAGACTCCCGCACTTGCCGTAAGTAAGCACCCATCTCGGCCAACTTGACCGATGGATCCTGCTGTGGTTTCAGGATAGCTTTAGGTTTATGCTTCTTCATCGGGTCGGTTCCTGAGTATCTGCTGGCAAATTTACGGAGTTTAGGGAGACTTGACTTTGTAAGAAACATATCTCAGAGGGGTTCAAGGGGCGGTAGTAGCCGTGGGGCAAGGGAGCTTCCCCGGGTGGGTGGAGATGAATCGAGCCGATGGCGGTGCGGTGTAAGTGAATGACCGGGTATCCTAACAATTCAGCAACCCGGCGAATTTGGCGATTTCTGCCTTCCCAGAGAATCACTTCGAGCAGGGTTTGGGACCGATGCGGGCGATCGAGGATGCGAACCTCAGCCGGTCGGGTTTTTTTACCATCTAGGATGACACCGCGACGCCATGCTGCCAAGGTGGATTCCGGGGGTTCTCCGGCAATGGTCACCTGGTAGGTTTTGGAAATGCTATGCCGGGGATGGGTGAGTTGGAAGGTGAGTTCTCCGTCATTGGTCAACAGTAATGCGCCGGTGGAGTCAAAATCCAACCGTCCAACGGGATGGATGCCTTTTTGGTGCCGTAAGTCAGCAGGCAGGAGGTCGAGGACGGTGGTCCGACCTTGGGGATCGGCGCAGGTGGAAACAACTCCAGTGGGTTTGTTTAATAACAAGTAAACGGGACTAGGACGATCGCCTGGGTTGACGGGGATACCATCAACTTGGATGCGATCGCGTTCAGGGTCGGCTTTCTGCCCGAGGTGGGCAATTTCGCCATTCAGTTGGACCCGTCCCTGTTGAATCATTTTTTCAGCTTGACGGCGTGAGGCAATGCCCCACTCGGATAGGATTTTTTGCAGTCTAGCATCCATGTTTTGGACGGCTGCGTTTGCTCGCTTTTTTCTAAAAGTTTTTAGGGGTTGAGTCCACCTGACAACTTGCCAGAGTGAACTATGTACAAATATTACAGGATCGGGGAGAATACAAGCACTCAGAACGGAAAACTAGGGGTTAGAAGCACTCAAATGCCCCGTCCGTCCGGTGGCGAGGGGTGCTGGATGCCCCAACATTTCACCCTAGCTCCCCGATCTCCCTGATTCTAGGGCCTTGCGCCTGGGGAATTTCATTGAGAATATTTATGCGCGAAAAAGAAATTATAAAATTAGCTTCTGTGTCCAGCGATCGCCCGGAATTATCCCCACCGGAAGAAGGTTTACCCCTGACTCCACCCAGTCACCCGTCTCGGTCTCGCATCGGTTGGGTCCTCTCCAGGGCGGTGCAATTGTGGCTGCGATCGCAGGTGGAATCCGTTAAGGAACTAGAGGTGCAGATTGAGGGAGGCGATCGCCAAATCCTCCAAGGAGTCATTCCCCAGGTTTCTCTATCTGGGTCAAATGCCATCTACCAAGGTCTACACCTAAGTACCCTAGAACTCCAGGGCACCGGCATTCAAGTCAATCTCCGGGACATTCTGCGCGGGAAATCCTTACACCTTCAACACCCGGTCCCCGTAGTGGCGCGGTTACATCTGACGGAAGCTGACCTGAATGCCTCTATGCGATCGCCCTTGATTGCCGATGCCTTCACTCCCTTATTCTTCCCCCAATTCGCCTCCGCCCTCTCCTGGGACTCAAAACCCACCCTCACCTGGGAGGGCGCTGCCATCCTCTCCTCCCAGGAAACCCTCACCCTGCGCGGAAGTTTCAACACCCCCTCCCAAGGGTCCCAACCCTTTCTCCTCCAAACCGGGTTACAACTGGCCAACCCCTCCGAATTGCACTTTCTCAATCCAAAGATTCAACTGCTTTCAGACTCAGCGGTAATCCCATTAGAAACCGTGATTTTACCCCTAGGTTCCGATGTGGCAATTTCAGAACTTTCTTTCACCGAAAGGGGGTTAATCTGTCAAGGCCAACTGACAGTTCTGCCTTAAGGGTATTCCAAAAAATCAATCATTCCTATTCGGTTGTTAAGGGTATTCCAACAAATAAATCATCCTTGCTTTGATGCGATCGCACCTAACAAGACTCTTTTAGCCCGCGCAGGCACCGCTTTGTCCGTGTAGCCCCTTTCTAAGCGGAACGCTCCGCGAACAGCCTGCGGGTTTTTTGGGTATTTTATTTTTTGGAGTTCCCTAAGTAGGGTAGCAATGCCCACCCTACAATTGCTATTTTATTTTTTGGAGTTCCCTAAGGGGATTCCAACAAATAAATCATCCTTGCTTTGATGCGATCGCACCTAACAAGGCTCTTTTAGCCCGCGCAGGCACCGCTTTGTCCGTGTAGCTCCAGGCTTGAGCCTGCGGGTTTTTTGAAGGTTTTATTTTTTG
>NZ_JAMXOT010000270.1 GCF_024220515.1 Oscillatoria sp. HE19RPO | reverse complement strand
AGTCGTTACTACGAACAATTGGAACGACTGAAGTCGTTACTACGAACAATTGGAACGACTGAAGTCGTTACTACGAACAATTGGAACGACTGAAGTCGTTACTACGAACAATTGGAACGACTGAAGTCGTTACTACGAACTTTTCCCATCAACCCAGGACAAATGACAAATGACAAATGACAAATGACAAATTTAAACTCTGGGGAAGAAACCCAATCTCGGAAGGCGGAACATATTCGTGTTTGCCTGGAAGATGATGTGCAATTTCGGGTGAATGGGACGGGTTTGGACCGTTATCGGTTCACTCACTGTTGTTTGCCGGAACTGGATTGGCAGGATATTGATTTGAACACGCGGTTTCTGGGAAAATCCCTGGGTGCTCCCTTGTTGATTTCTTCGATGACGGGGGGGACTGAGGAGGCGAAGCGGATTAATTCTCGGTTGGCGGTGGTGGCGCAAGAGTTTCAGATAGCGATGGGGGTGGGTTCCCAGCGGGTGGCGGTGGAAAAACCGGAGGTGGGAGATACGTTTGCGGTGCGATCGCTGGCACCGAATATTCTGTTATTTGCCAATTTAGGGGCGGTACAGTTGAACTATGGTTATGGGGTGGATGAATGTCGCAAGGCCGTCGATTTGCTGGAAGCGGATGCGTTGATTCTGCACCTCAATCCGTTGCAAGAAGCGGTTCAATCCCGAGGAGATAAAAATTTCCGAGGATTGCTTGACAAAATTCATGAGTTATGCAATGTATTACCTGTGCCGGTGATTGCCAAAGAGGTAGGTAATGGCATTTCGGCGAAGATGGCCCAGAAATTGATTGAGGCGGGGGTGGGGGCAGTGGATGTGGCCGGTGCCGGGGGGACTTCTTGGGCGAAGGTGGAAGGAGAACGGGCGAAGGATTCCCGACAGCGCCGCTTAGGGGCAACGTTTGCGGAGTGGGGTTTACCCACCGCAGATTGTATCACCACGATTCGGGCGATCGCCCCGGAGATTCCCTTAATTGCCTCGGGGGGATTGCGAAATGGGTTGGATGTGGCGAAGGCGATCGCCCTGGGTGCGGACCTCGCCGGTTTAGCATGGCCCTTCCTGCAAGCAGCAGCAGAATCCGAGGCGGCGATTCAGACCCTGGTGGAACATTTACTCGCAGAAATTTCTACGGTTCTATTCTGTACCGGCAATGCCACCCTCACCCAACTCCGAGACTCGGACGCCCTTCAGGGTTTCCGAGGGCGTCCATAATCTTCAGGATTGAGACAATCTATCACATTAAATGTAGAGGCGATTCGGGAATCGCCTTCTTTCGCGGTTGTGCTCGGAAAATGCGTCAATCGTGATCTAGAGATTCTGGACTGGCGATTCTCGAATCGCCTCTACATTATTATTTTGCGGTTTGATGGACAGATGCCTTCTTGGAGGGTTCTGGACTGGCGATTCTCGAATCGCCTCTACATTATTATTTTGCGGTTTGATGGACAGATGCCT
>NZ_JAMXOT010000269.1 GCF_024220515.1 Oscillatoria sp. HE19RPO | reverse complement strand
ACCAAGGACCAATGACCAATGACCAAGGACCAAGGACCAATGACCAATGACCAATGACCAATGACCAATGACCAATGACCAATAACCAATAACCAATCCATCACCCGTTGAGCTTTTGCTCAACCAATTGGTTGGTTAACTTGGGGTCCGCACGTCCTCCGCTGAGTTTCATGACTTGTCCGACAAAGAAGCCTTTGAGCTTGGTTTTGCCGTTGCGGTAGGATTCGACTTCTTTGGGATGAGCAGCGATCGCCTCGTCAATCATTTTTTCCAAGGCGGAAGTATCAGAGATTTGAATTAATCCCTTGCTTTCTACCAGTTCCTTCGGTGAGCCGCCTTGGGTGAGCAGTTCGGGTAAGATATCTTTGGCAATTTTGCCGCTGATGGTCCCGGAGGTAATTAAGCCGGTGAGTTCGGCTAGGGCCACGGGTGTCAGGGCGATCGCGGTAATACTCAGCTTTTCGGTTTTTAAATAGCCGGTAATATCCCCTTGAATCCAGTTAGCGGCTTGTTTGGCATCCCCACCTTCCGCGAGGGTGGCTTCAAAATATTCCGCCACGGCACGATCGTCGGTGAGCACCCGCGCATCGTAGGGGGATAAACCGATTTCGGTTTCGTAACGATGGCGTTTTTGGGCGGGGAGTTCCGGGAGTTCGGATTTCCACTGTTCCAGTTGGGTGGAGGAGACTTCGATGGGTCCTAAATCCGGTTCGGGGAAGTAGCGATAATCGCTGGAGCCTTCTTTACTCCGCATACTGATGGTGCGTTGGCTGCCTTCTTCCCAGAGGCGGGTTTCTTGGTAGATGGGTTCGCCGTTGGTGATGGCGTCGATTTGGCGGTCGATTTCATGCTCGATCGCCCGTTGGATGGCGCTAAACGAGTTCATGTTTTTAATTTCGACTTTGACGCCAAATTCTTCTTGTCCCACGGGACGCACGGAAATGTTGACGTCACAGCGCAGGGAGCCTTCTTGCATATTGCCGTCGCTAACGCCGAGATAGCGGACGATCCGTTGCAGTTCTTGGGCATATTCTGCCGCTTCTTGTCCCGATCGCAGGTCCGGTTCGCTGACGATTTCAATTAGGGGAATCCCGGTGCGGTTGTAGTCTACTAGGGAGTAGGTGGAACCGGAGAGGCGATCGCTTCCGGCATGGACGAGTTTTCCCGCATCTTCTTCCATGTGCAGACGGGTAATGCCGATCCGCTTGCGGGTGGCATTTCCCTGTTCGTCTACCAGTTCGATTTCCAGCCAGCCATGTTCGGCGATCGGCAAGTCATACTGAGAAATTTGATAATTTTTCGGTAAATCTGGATAAAAATACTGCTTGCGGTCAAATTTGCTGTAAGGCGCAATTTCGCAGTTGAGTGCCAGTCCTGCTTTTACGGCGTATTCGAGGACTTTTTGATTCAGAACTGGCAACACCCCAGGCAACCCCATACAGACTGGATCGATGTTGGCATTGGGTGGTGCACCAAATGCCGTAGAGGAATTGGAGAAAATCTTGGTTTTGGTACTGAGCTGACAATGGGTTTCTAGTCCGATTATCGCTTCGTACTTCGTTGTTACGGGTGCAGAAGGCGTCATGAAGGTTTAAATAAGCGACTATGCAATAGTACCGTTCTTATTTTAGCCTTCCTGATGCCTCCTGTTGGAATAGAACCTCCCAATCATCCAGAATTTACGGGCTCAGTTGATTTGATTAAAATCTCAAATTGCCAATTATACATAAATAATTTCATTTAATAATTCAGGAAAGTTAAGCGAGTGTAAATCTTGAGAATAAAGGTTTGAATCACTGACAATTTGACCAATCTGTGAGATAATAGCGCCAGATTCCCCTTAATCCCTGAAGGGGGAAGGACAATCGGGACAGAACTCAACGGCAAAACAGACCACTTACAGCTTCAAAACAGGCGTTTAAACTCTGACTGAAAGGGCAGCGGTCAGACCCATCAACCGTGAGGGGGTGAATGGGAGTCGGTTAAGCCATTGTAAATATTTACGAAGGTTTTGCCCGCAAACGAGTTGACTGGTGCTCCAACTTTGCTTGAATTGGAGTATCAGCTAAAAAAGTGGGAATTGATCGCCCGGAAGTCCCTGACAAAAAAATGGTCAAGAACCGGGCGATCGAGTGGAACTCTGAGGGATTGGCACTAAACCCAAAACTGTGTTTCCCGGTAATAGCCAAATGGCTCTTAAAGCGGTAAGATTTGATTGATCAAACCTAATTCACAAAATAAGAGGTGTTTCTATGAATGAACTCAGTCGAGATGAAATGAGAGAACGGCTGGGCAATATTGACCAGATTCGCGAGATTATTGTCGGGTCACAGATTCGCGACTATAATCATCGATTTGAACAAATCGAGGCTAACTTGATTTTGTTACAAAAAGAGTTTCGCGATCGCATCGAGGAAGTCAAAAATTTGTCTGGTACTGAAATGCGCGGAGCAGTAGAGGCCCTGGAGAAAAGAATTAAAAGCGTGAGTTTAAACACCCAAGAAGATTTGACCGACGTGCGGCAACAGCTAGAACGGACCAAAGCCAAAATTTCTCATACCATTGAATCCCTGGATGAGTCGCTGGATAAGCAAACCAAATCCATTCGAGAACAAATCATGGAAATCCAACAAACTCATCAAGAGAACATTCATACCTTGCGAGAGCGAGTATTTGAAGAAGTGGAACGGCGTTTTTCCAACTTAAAAGAAGGAAAAATCGCCCGAGATGATATGGCAGAAATTTTATTTGAAATTGGGATGAGGCTGAAAGGAACCGAGTTTGCACCGGAACTGCGCGAAGCTGCCGAAACTCAGATTACGGCAGATCTCCTGTTACCGGATCACCGCAATGGCGAGTAAATAAGGTCGATTAAAATCAGGGCCGATCGCGGTTTTTTTAGACTCAGAATAACCGACGGATGAAGAGAGTTGGCAGGGGGCATAATCATGGATTTGTCACAGGAAAAGCAAGTTAAGCGTATCGAAGACGAAGAGTGGTTAAAGACCGTAAATCATGAAAAAATACCACCCGCGCCAGATCCCCTGGAAAACTTGCGCGATGTGTTGCTCGAAGCCCTTGGGGGGAACCCTGTAAAAAGGACCCAATTGTCCGAACCCCTCAATGACCAAACTTCACCCAAGCTCGCCACCGATCGCACCGTAACCCGGGAATGGAAATCGGGGGAGTCGGTAGAAAATGGCGGACGCGATCGGGCTATTAAAAAACGCGATCGCCCTTCTCCTAAACCTCCCCAAAATGGTGAATGGCGAACCATTACCGTCAACCATTATGCGATCGCCGAAGGAGCCGAACAACCCACCCCTGCCGGAGCGAACTCATCAGCAACAATCAGAGAAAATGTCACTCAAAAGGCTCATTCTCCTGATGAGAATGAGTTCTTAGCCAGTTCTGAATTCAACCCGGAATCTGTAAGTGCAAAACCGCAGACCCCACCGGGATGGACCGAACCCGATGGCGATTTAACCGAAAATTACCTCACCCATCAGGGGAATTCTACTACCTATTTTAACGAACCCTTTTCAACAGAATCCCGTTCAAATCCAAACGTTAACCCAACCCACCCTATTAATAACCCAGTTGTCACAGAAACGAATAAAGACCGGGATGAACCCAGCCCGGTTCAACCTCCAAAAAGCGACTCGGAAGAAGAGAAATGGCCCACTCTGAACACCTATTCACCTCAGAGTAACGCTCCGGTGATTCCCGAACTATCCGAATTGCGAGCTAATAGCGAGGCGGTGTTAGCCGGAATGGAGCAATTAGAAAGCCTGTTTGGGATAGAAACCCCAGGACAGTCTTTGCAAACCCACCCGGTGAGTGCTGATTCATTACAAACCGTCGATCCGATGGAAAGTTTGCAGCAGCTTTTATTCGGTTCGCAATTATCGGAACTCGATCGCCTCAAGCAATCCCTGACCGAAAATGACTTACCTGGACTGCGCGAATTGCTGGTACAAACCAACGCTAACTTACAATCTTTGGAAAGTCAGATTTATGACCCGCAAAAGCTGATTGAACTGCTTAAACCCTGGATTGCGGAAATTCTCAGTCGAAAAATTACCGACTCCAAAGAAGAAGTTGCCCAGGCATTGGTTCCGATTATTGATGAAGTGATTAAGAACCGATCGCATGAAAATAAAGCAGCCATGAGTTCGGCGATCGCTTCCATCCTACCCAGTGCCATTACCCAACAAATCAAAGAGAGTCCGCAAGATGTCGCCAAGGCCCTTGGACCGGAAATGGCAATGGCCATTAAAGAACAAATCCGACTCGATCGCAACTCGATCGCCCAAGTCTTAGCCCCCGAAATGGGACGCACCATCAAAGAACAAATTCGCCTAGAACGCGATGCAATGGTCGATGCCCTCTATCCCGTGATTGGCAATACCATTAGCAAATATATGACCGAGGCGATTAAGTCCATTAATGACAAAGTGGCTAACGCTTTGAGTGTGGAGGGAGTAGAACGCAAAATTCGCGCTAAAGTCCAGGGGGTTTCTGAAGCCGAACTGATTCTCAAAGAATCCATTCCCTTTGTCGTGCAAGCGGTCTTTTTAATTCACAAAGCCTCCGGGTTAGTGATTGCCGAAGCCCAGGAAGAGGGAGACTACCGCCTAGAATCAGAAATGGTTGCCGGAATGCTCACAGCGATTCGCAGCTTTGTCAATGATTGTATTGTCAAACCCGGGGAAATTTCTGAATTAAGTGAAGTTGAATATGGGGATTCCAAAATCATTCTGGAAGTAGGAGGATACTGCTATTTAGCAGTAATTGTTAAAGGCAATCCGAGCAAAGCCTTTATCAAAAAAATGCAAAAAATGGTGACGACTATCATCCTGGATTATGAGCAACCGATTCAGGAATTTGATGGAGACCCGGCAAATGTTCCCCCTCGCATTCAAGAATTAGTCGATCAACTCATAGAATCAAATGCTCCAAAAGTTGACCGAAAACCTTACACCTTATTAGGGTTATTTCTGGCTGGCGGTATCTTAATGCTGGTAGTTTGGATTGGCTTCTTTTACTATAGTTCCACCCAACGCCGGATTCAGTCCCAAGTTGCTGTGGCGTTGAGTTCAGCCCCAGAATTAGCGGTGTATCGCCTCGATGTGAAGGCGAAGCGGAATCGAGTGATTGTATCCGGAAAGTTACCGAATCCAGAATTGCGTCAACGGGCCCAAGTTATTGCGGCAACAGCGGCAGGCGATCGCACCTTAGAGAATCAAATTATTGCCGTTGATGTCCCCCCGGATTCTACCCTCGTTCGAGGGGAAGTGGCACGAGTTAGTGAGGTGTTCAATCAGAGAAACGGGGTAGAAATTACCGCTAACTATAAGGAGCAAACCGTCACCATTGCCGGGACTGTCATGGAGATGTCCCTAGCGGAGCAAATCGTCCAAGGATTCCAGCAAATTCCTGGGGTTAACTCTGTGGTGAGTACCCTGAAACTTGACCCGGTGACGATTCAAACTCGGATCTATTTTGATGCCGGTTCTGCTCAGTTAAATCCTAGTTATGAACAGACTCTGGCAAGTCT
This sequence comes from Oscillatoria sp. HE19RPO, assembly GCF_024220515.1. Classification (GTDB taxonomy): domain Bacteria; phylum Cyanobacteriota; class Cyanobacteriia; order Cyanobacteriales; family Laspinemataceae; genus Laspinema. The sequence continues at coordinate 17,365 of NZ_JAMXOT010000269.1, read as the reverse complement.
GAAGGAGTTTCTCGAACAATATCCGGACAAAAATCTCAGGATCATTGGTCATAGCGATCGCACAGGTTCTCGTCAGATTAACGAACGGTTAGCGTTGCAACGGGCGCAAGCGGTCCAAACTGCCCTGATCCAGTTAGGAATACAACCCACTCGTTTAGAGGCGATCGGGGATAGCAACCCGCCTCAAGACGTAGACTCTAGCCAACCTAAATTACTCGGGCGGGTTGTTCTTTTTGAACCCATCACACCCGAACCCAAAAATTAGTTAACATTATGTCAACCATTTCTAAGAAAATCTGCATGATTGGGGATTTCGGCGTCGGAAAAACCAGTTTAATTCGCCGATTTGTGGACCGGGAATTTAGTGACCAATATCTCTCCACCGTCGGGGTGAAAATTTCTCGCAAACCCCTGCAAGTGGAAAAAGAAGCAGGGGCTGAACCCATTGGAATGCAGTTATTAATTTGGGATTTGGAAGGTCACACAAAGTTTAAGGCGATCGCCCCTTCCTATCTCCAAGGTTCAGGCGGTGCGTTAATTGTCGCCGATGTCACCCGCACCGAAACCATCGAACGAGTTGCCGAACATATTCAGCTATTTGCCTCGGTCAATCCCAAAGGTGCATTGATGGTCGCCTTAAATAAAGCTGACCTCGTAGAACCGGAAAAAATTCCAAAACTCCAGGAATTATGTCAGAACATTGTATCCGGAGTTTCTCCCGGATCTGAATTGGTTTTAGGCATCTATTCCACCTCAGCCCGGACTGGAGAATTTGTGGACGAAATTTTCCATAAATTGGCGATTCAAACCCTAGTAAAAACTTAACTCATCTTCACTTAACTGATGGGGGATTTTTCGGGCGTCGGTTCAGTCGAGAAACAAGAGGAGTATTCCCGGGTTTGAGACTCTGATGGGATGCTAATGAGTGAAGCGTTCCTCAAGAGTTTCCGGTGCTTTCCCTCGACTGGACCGACCCTTGCCCTATGATAGAGAGAAGGAGGACCGAAAAGACATGACGACTGGCATGAATCCCCTATTAGAAAAACTTTTAGCCCCTCGCAGCTTAGAGTATCTCGTCATCAATCCAGATGGGATCATTTTAGACAAATCCCCCCAAGTCCATCGGTTTGCGGAGCATCCCGAACAGGTTGAAGCGGGACAGGATGCCAGGGAGGGATATCCCGAGTTAATTGGCATCGAACAGGTGTGGGTCGATATCCTGGAAGGGCGCTGTAATAGTTTTGAATTACAAGGGATCAATCGCTGTTCCGATCGCGAGGGGACTTTGTATCTGGATTTGTGGATCGTGGCCCACTCCCAGGATAACCACCCACCCGATCGCTTATTTGTGTTCTTTGGAGATGCCACGGAACGCATGGTTTTACGGCAAACCTTAGTCCAGCGAGAAAACGAGGCTTATCTCTTATTAAATAGACTAAATTCAGCTAAATCGGCCTTAGATAAAATTTTTCAAACTGCCCTTGACCCTATTATCGTTTGTACTGCCGAAGGATTAATTAAAAAAACAAACAAAGCAACTGGGGAACTATTAAGCTACAGTGAATTAGAATTAATCGGGAAACCTTTAAAGGAAATCATCCCCAATATTCAACGCTTAGAAATCATAAATTCTGGACGGTCTGATGAGCAAGCAGAAGAGGCTTATTATCTGAGGAAAACCGAAATAGAAGTCACCTGCCGAAGCAAAAAAGGCGAAGACATAGCGGTGGGATTTTCCCGAGGGGTCATCCGCAACGAAGACGAGGAAATTGAAGAAGTCGTGTATGTCGGACGGGACCTCACCGAACGGAAGCGGACCTCGGCGGCGATCGCCAAAATGAATGCCGCCTTAGCCGGGCGCGTCGAGGAACGAACCCGCACCTTACAGTACACCATCGGCCAACTAGAAAGCGAAATCGGCGATCGCCAACGGGCCGAAGCCGCCTTGCAAAAAGAACGAGAATTTCTCAACGCCTTACTCAACAACCTCCAAGACAGCATCATCGCTTGTGACGCCGATGGCACCTTGAGCGTCTTGAACCGAGCCAGCCAAGAAGTCTACGGACTACCAGAACAGCCCCTATCCGTCACCCAATGGGGGGAACACTTTCAGTTTTACCATCCCGACGAGAGTACCCCCATGCCCATTGAACAGACCCCCCTGTATCGAGCATGGCAGGGAGAACGAGTCTATGAGCAGGAAATGGAAATCTTGCCCAAACAGGGCAAAAAGCGCATTTTAGTCGCCAACGGACAAGCCCTCGTCAATGCCCAGGGAGAAAACCTCGGGGCTGTAGTTGCCATGCAGGATATCACCGCGCGCAAACAAGCCGAAAAAGCCCTGCAAAACATCATCTCGGGGACCGCCGCCGTTACCGGAGAAGAATTCTTTCCCGTCTTGGTGCAACATCTGGCAACCGCCCTGGGAGTACCCTATGTGTTGCTGTCCCAACTAGAGGGGACCGAAGAGAAAAAATTAAAAACCCTAGCCTTTTGGTGTGGCGATCGCCTTGCGGACAACTTCGAGTATCAACTGTGCAACACCCCCTGTGAAGTCGTCATCTCCGAAGCCCGACTCTGCCACTACCGCGATCGCCTCCAGGAACTCTTCCCCAACGCCCCAGCCCTTGCCCCCATCAATGCCGTGGGCTATCTCGGCGTTCCCCTCTTCGACTCCCAGAACCGGCCTATCGGCAACCTCTGCATTCTCCACGACCAACCCCTAGAAGTAGACCCAGAAGCCCACGCCATTCTCAGCGTCTTTGCCTCCCGCGCCGCTGCCGAACTGCAACGCAAATGGGCCGAAGACGCCTTGAAAAGCGCCAATGACGAATTAGAACGCCGAGTCCAAGAACGCACCCACGAGCTATCAGAAACCCTGAACAGCCTGCAAGGGGAAATCGCCGAACGCCAGAAAACCGAAGCCGCCTTGCGCCGGAGTGAAGAACGGTGGCAGCTTGCCATCAAAGGCACCTCCGATGGCATCTGGGACTGGGATTTGAAACGCGATCGGGTCTTCCTCTCCGCACGCGGCCAAGAAATGCTCGGCTATGCATCCCAAGACCAATTTCACCCCTTTGCCGAATGGGAAAGTCGGATTCATCCCCATGACCTAGAACCCTGCCGCAAAGCCATGCAAGCCCACCTGTCCAATACCGGGTCCTCCTACTCCCAAGAACATCGGGTTCGGACCCAAGACGGTGGATATAAATGGATTTTAACTCGGGGTCAAGCCCAGTGGGACTCCGAGGGAAACCCCATCCGGATGACGGGTTCCCATACCGACATCACCGATCGCAAACAAGCGGATGAAGAACGCCGCAAATTTGTCGCCCTCGTTGAAAACAGCAAAGACTTTATCGGCATGGCCACCTTAGAAGGAAAAGCCTTTTATGTCAACGAAGCCGGTCGCCTCCAGGTGGGACTCGATTCCCTCGAACAGGTCTATCAAACCGAAATGTCCCACTACTTTGCTCCAGAAACCTGGAGGCAATATCAAGAAGTGGCCATTCCCACGGTCATGCAAACCGGCCATTGGCAGGGGGAAACCAAACTGCGTCACTTTAAAACTGGCCAATGCTTTGATATGGAAACCAGTTTATTTCTAGTCAAACATCCGGAACGGGATCAGCCAATATGTTTCGCCACAATTCAACGGGATATTAGCGATCGCAAACGGGCCGAAGCCGCCCTCATCGCCAGTGAAAACAAATATCGCTCCGTTATTGAAAATTTAAGTGAAGTAATTTTCCAACGGGATAAACGCGGTTATTTAACCTTCCTCAACCCCGCTTGGACCGACATCACCGGATTTACCATCGCCGAAAGTGTGGGCCAACCTTTCCTCTCCTTTGTTCACCCTGAAGATCGCCCCAACTTTTTAAAAGCCTTTGAATCCCTCCTCCATAGCGAACAAGATTCGGTCCGCCACGAAGCCCGATTCCTCACCAAAGAGGGGAGTTATCGCTGGGTTGAAGTTCAGAAACGCTTAAATATTAACGATCGCAATGACTATATTGGCACTGCCGGTTCTCTCAACGATATTACCGATCGCAAGCGCATCGAACAAGTCCGCGAACAGGAACGCCAACAGTTACGACAAATTATTACCAATGCCCCGGTGGCAATGGCAATGTTTGATACTCAAATGCGCTATCTGGCCTATAGCAACTGTTGGTTAAAAGATTACAGCCTGGAGGGACAATCTCTCCTAGGACAATCCTATTATGAGCAGTTACCAGCATCGGAAAACATCACCGCTATTCATCAGGCTGCACTCCAAGGAGAAGTGCTCTCCCGACCGGAAGAATGTTTTGAACTCAGCGATGGCACCCAACTCTATCTGCGCTGGGCGGTGCAACCTTGGTACCGCTCAGAACATCAAATCGGGGGCATTATCATCGTCACTCAAGTGATTAATGAATTAGTCCAGGCCCGAGAACAGGCGCTACAAGCCTCCCGCATGAAATCTCAATTCCTCGCCAACATGAGTCATGAAATTAGAACTCCCATGAATGGCGTGATTGGCATGACCGATTTACTCCTCAAAACTCCCCTTTCTTCCCAACAGCAAGATTTTGTCAAGACCCTGAAAACCAGCAGCCAAAATTTGCTGATTTTAATTAATGATATCCTTGACTTTTCTAAACTCGAAGCCGGGGAAATGCGCCTGGATTGCATCGAATTTAATTTAAGCCGCTGTATCGAAGAAACCATTGATTTACTGGCCACCCAGGCACAAAGTAAGCAACTGGAATTAATCTACCTGGTAGACTCTGAGATTCCCCCGACTTTAATCGGAGACCCAACTCGGCTGCGTCAGGTGTTAATGAACCTGACCGGAAATGCTCTGAAATTTACTCAGAAGGGTGAAGTTGTGGTTCACGCTTCTTTACAGATTCAAACTCCCACGACTACTACCCTATATTTTGAAGTCCGGGATACGGGAATTGGCATCAATGCTCAGGATCAACATAAATTATTTCAATCCTTTTCCCAAGTGGATGCCTCAACGACGCGCAAATATGGAGGCACGGGTTTGGGATTGGCGATTTGTAAGCAATTGGTGACGTTAATGGGGGGTGAGATTGGGGTGGAAAGTTCCGTGGGGGTCGGTTCGCGCTTCTGGTTTACGGCGACTTTTGAAACCGTTCTAGGTGGGGTGAATGTGCTGCCGGAATTAGCGCCATCTCCTCGGGATTTGCGCTTGTTGGTCATGGACGCTAATGCCACGAGTCGGCAGATGATTTGTGCCTATTTAGAGTCTTGGCATCTTCAGGGTGAGGCGGTGGCGAATTCATCGGAGGCGATCGTCGCTTTGCATCATGCTTACGCCCAAGGCAATCCGTATTCGCTGGTTTTAATTGACCTCCAAAATGCTCGATCCGATGGGGAAACTCTGGCCAAAGCCCTGATTTTTGACCCCAGTTTCTCCAACCTCAAATGGGTCGTCATGGTGTCAATTCATCAACATGAATTGGTAAAAAGCCTCCTAAAAAAAGGGGCGGCGGGTTATTTACTCAAGCCTATTAAAGCCTCTCGGTTATTAGAACGGTTGACCGAAGCGCTTCAGGGTCAACCGTTGGAGGTTTCTCCTGGGTTATTCCTGCGGGAAGATTCTAGCAGATCTAGTCCGGTATTTGAACCTGTAAAAAATCTGAAAATTTTATTGGTGGAAGATACTCCAATTAACCAAAAAGTGATTTTAAACCAACTGAAGGTACTGGGGTATGCTGCCGACTGTGTGGAGAATGGACAGGAAGCACTAGACTGTTTGGAGCAGCAACAGTATGATCTGGTTTTGATGGATTGTTTGATGCCGGTTTTGGATGGATATAAAACAACTCAAGCGTTGCGCGATCGCGAAGGTTCCTCTCGTCATACTCCCATCATTGCCATGACGGCCAATGCGATGAAAGGCGATCGGGAAAAATGTTTAGAAGCCGGAATGGATGACTATATTAGTAAACCTGTGGATATCGACCAGTTAGCGGCGATGTTGCGTCACTGGGGTGAAACCATCAGCGGTGTTCAAGAGACTATTCCCCCCCCAGCACAACCGCCAACAGTCCCTTGTCAATCCGCTATCTCTGATCCCCGGGATGAAGCGCCCATTGATCTCGATCGCCTCCATGAAATTTCTCGGGGAGATGAGGAGTTTGAGTTAGAACTCCTGGAAACTTTTATGGAAGATGCGGTGGTTTATTTTGAGGATATCAAGCGTTATATAGAAACTCAAGATTGGGTCGCTTTAAGCCGTCGCGCTCATCAGCTTAAGGGAGGTTCGGCTACCGTTGCTGTCCTCTCCATGCCCAATATTGCCCGTCAACTTGAATTTCAAGCTAATCAGCAGTGTCCCGATGGTCTGGAAGAGTTAGTGGCTGAATTAGAGATAATTTTTACCCGCCTTCACCTCTTTATTGCCACCCTCAAGGAAGAAGCCTAGGGGATGGTTTTAGAGGTCTTTGACACAGGAGGAATGATGCAGTCGTTCGGTTAACAGGGCTTCAAAAGCGTCCACGGCTAGGGGGGGACTAAAGTAATATCCTTGGATTAAATCACAGTTATTTTTTTGGAGAAAATCATATTGTTCACGGGTTTCTACCCCTTCGGCAATTACTTTCAATTTAAGCTGTCTTGCCAGTTGGATGATGGCATTGATAATGGCGGCATTTTTGGGGCTAGTCAGCAAGTCTCTGACAAAAGAACGGTCTATTTTCAGGGTATCGAAGGGAAATTGTTGCAAATAACTTAAGCTCGAATAGCCGGTGCCAAAATCATCGAGAGAAAGTTGTAGGGAGAAGTCTTTGAGGTCTCGGAGGATGCAGATAGCTAGATCGGGATTTTGAACCAGGGCACTTTCGGTGAGTTCGATTTCTACATGACAGGGATTGACTTGGCTTTCTCGGATGATATGAATGACCCGCTGGGTTAAACCCGGTTGATTAAATTGCAGTCCGGATAAGTTGACCGCAATGGTGAGTTGATATCCGGCCTGTTGCCAGAGTTGGGCTTGTTCGCAGGCATTCTGCAAGACCCATTCATCCAGGCGCACAATCAGTCCGGTTTCTTCGGCGATGGGAATAAATTCGGCGGGGGAAATTAAGCCTCGGTCGGGATGAAGCCAGCGGATTAAGGCTTCGGCTGCGACAATTTTGCCGGTTTGTAAGTGAACTTGGGGTTGATAGTGAAGGATGAATTCATTGCGGTCTAATGCCTGCCGCAAGCTCATTTCTAGCATGAGGCGATCGTAAGATTTCTCTTCAATGGCTGAAGTGTAAAGTTGATAGCAATTCCCGCCTTGTTCTTTGGCTTGGTGCATCGCTAAGTTAGCGGATTTGAGCAAGCTATCAATTTCTTGACCATCATCGGGATAGAGGGCGATGCCAATGCTACTGGTGAGAAATACTTCGTTGGTTAAGACAGTAAACCCGTGGGAAAATAGGCCAAGGAGATGGCGCGCTGTTTCTTCGACTTGAGGTTTTTCCGTTAAGGGGGGGAGAATTAAGGCCAGTTGCTCGCTGTTTAACCGAGCCACGGTTCCTTCGGGTCCCACATACTGGAGGGTCCGCTCGGTGACGGCTTGGAGTAATAAGTCGCTGTAGTCGGTGCCGAGAGTATTGTTGAAGCGGTTGAGCTGGTCTAAACTCAGGATGGCAACGGGGATGAAGCCGGGTTGAGCCTCGTCACAGGGGAGGGTGCGCTCGAAGCGATCGCGCAGCATTAAGCGATTGGGAAGATTGGTTAAGCTGTCGTAATAAACGAGGGCGTTGAGTTGGGCGATCGCCTCTTGGACGGCATTCGTCTGTTCTTCCTTCAGCCGTTCCCGTTTGGCGAGTTGGGAGGCGATCGCCCCCATCAGTTCGGTGCGAGTGAAGGGTTTCGTCAGATAATCACTGGCACCGAGTTCCATTCCCCGACGCATAGAGGAACGGTCCTCCTGGGCGGTTAAACAGATCACCGGGATCATCGCCGTGGTGGGGTCCTGTTGCAGGATCGTCAGCACTTCATAACCATTCAGCCCAGGCATCATAATATCGCACAATATTAAATCCGGCTGTTCCGTTTGCGCCAATTTTACCCCGATGTTGCCATTTTCGGCACCAATGGCATCAAAACCTTCCGAACTCAGAATTTTGATCACGGTTTTGCGAAACGAATTTTCATCTTCGACAATCAGTATTTTCTTTTTCATAGACTCAACAACCCGATCTGACAGTTTTCTTGACCGATTAACGTCTCGGTTGAACCACACCCTAAATGGCCGCAATACTGTATTGTCACCATTTTCTCCGCTTCGATTGAACTCTTTTACCAGACCAGGCTCCGGGGAGGACTCCACCGGCGTCAGCTTGACAAATTTTAAGCGATCTGTGACTTGATTCGACAAGTTGGCCCGATCGCACGTTGGAAGTTTCAAGATTCTTGCCTAGGATTGAACGAGCCTGAACGTCTCCTAGGCTATTCTTAGGGTCCTGAACCTTTGAGGCTAAAAACAAATATTATTTTATTTTACCATACCCGATCCCTACGTCTAGGGGAGGCTCAATCCGAAACGGGTTTAAATATCAATTCCCAAACGATCGCCCTTGAAACTTTTTGATGAAAACCTGAAAAGCAAGAGATAAAATACAGAAGCAATGGGCTGGGGATGGTGGCAGTGTCAGGCTGTGAAATCGCATCCTTTTCTATCCTTTTAATAAATGTTTAGAATCCAGTCCGCAAAGTGGGCATCCTAAATAAATCGCCCACAGTGTTTTTCTAGTGAACCGGAAATGCCAAATGAACCCGATTCTCAATAAACTACTCACTCCTCGCCAGATGGAGTACCTAGGGGTCGATCGCGACTGGTACATCATTGAGGCATCTGCTGGCGCAATGGAATTTGCATCCCGGGGCGCTAGAGTCGGGGTGGGAGAGGATGTCCGGAGCGGATTTCCCGAACTCATCGGTCTCGAAGAGGTATTCCTGGCGATCGTTCAAGGACAGCGGGAAGGGTTTGAAATCAAAGGCATTGCCCGCATTCTAAAATCGGGCAATCCGCTTTATTTCGACCTGTACTTGATAGCGGACCCGACCCTAGCTGAAACCGAGGAACAGCGCGGTTTAATCCTGTTAGAAAATACCACAGAAACGATGGTATTAAAGCAAGAATTAGTGCAACGCATTAATGAAGCTAACCTGCTGCTTTCTACCCTAGAGGCAGCCAAATTTTACACCGATAAAATCATCACATCAATGGCCGATGCCTTGTTGGTGACCGATCGCCGGGGTCGGATTCAAAATGTCAATCCTGCTGCCGTTAATTTATTTGGCTATTCCGAAGAGTCTGAACTGATTGGTCAGCCGATTTCTCTCCTGATTGAAAGCGCAGAACTCTTACCCCCTGAGCGGCATCACCATTCCCCCAGTGCCCCCCCCCTTTTGACAACCGCTGAAGGCATTTGTCGGACGAAACAAGGAGAAAGTATCATTGTTTCTTTCTCCATTGCAGCCATTGGCACTGAACTCGATGATTATGGGGATTTAGTTTATATTGGCCGAGACATTACCGAGCGTCAACGGGCCACGGCGGAACTGGACCGCGCCCGTCGAGAAGCAGAACAGGCTTCCATCGCCAAAAGTTACTTTTTAGCGAATATGAGCCATGAAATTCGCACCCCGATGAATGCAGTCTTGGGGATGACGGGGTTATTATTAGAAACCGCTTTAACCGCTGAACAGCGGGACTTTATCGACACGATTCGCACCAGTGGAGATGCCCTTTTAACCTTGATTGATGAAATTTTAGACCTCTCCAAACTCGAAGCCGGAGAGATGCACCTCGAACAATTAGATTTCAACCTAGCCACTACCGTGGAAGAAGTCATCGATTTATTGGCCCCCCAAGCCCATTTAAAATCCGTAGAAGTGGCCTCTTTTATCGAGGAGGATATCCCCCTCGGGTTGCGGGGAGATAGCTCCCGATTGCGGCAAATTCTCACGAATCTGATTGGAAATGCGATTAAGTTTACCGAGGAGGGCTATGTGGTCCTGCAAGTCGAACGGGTGAGCGAAACTCCCCAGGAAACGACCCTGTTGTTCTCGGTTATGGATACGGGGATTGGGATTGCGCCCCAAAACCAAGGTCAGCTTTTTCAACCCTTTTCCCAAGTGGACTCATCGACGACTCGGGAATATGGAGGAACGGGGTTGGGACTGGCGATTTGCCAACAGTTAGTGACTTTGATGGAGGGAGAAATTGGTGTAGAAAGTCGGGAATCAGAAGGGTCAAATTTTTGGTTTAGAGTTCCATTTGAAAAGCCCGAGATTCCCATTAATAAGCTATCAGCACCGCCGGAGATAGCGGGGCTGTCGTTGTTAGTCGTAGCCAACAGTGAAGTGGTGCGAATGGTGATTGGCGATCGCGTCAGCCGTTGGGGAATGCAAGTGGAAGAAACTGAGAGTGACACAGCGTTCACGTTCTTGCAAACTCAATGGGAGCAAGGCATCGAATATGACCTGATGGTGATTGATTTAGAAATGTCGAAGATTACGGGAATTGCCTTAGCTGAACAGATTAAACGGGATTCGCGATTTGCCAGCATTCCTTTAATTGCGATCGCCGCGACCCATCAGCGCAATTTCGTCAAAACCGCCTTAAACAGTGGCTTTTGCAACTGCCCAATTAAACCCATTAAACCCGCAAGGTTTTTAGAAGTCATTTGTCGTGCAGCGGGCCTAGCGATCGCAACAGAGCCAGACCGGGTTGCCTATCCCAAAGATAAAATCAACACCGGACAAACTCCCATCAAAATTCTTTTAGCGGAAGATAATCCCGTTAATCAAAAAGTAGCCATTAAACAACTGGAGCTATTAGGATATCAAGCCGATATTGCCAATCAGGGTGAAGAAGCGCTGAAATTGTGGCAGACTCATGCTTATCATATCATTTTGATGGATTGCCAAATGCCGGTCCTCGATGGATATCAAGTCACCGCCAAGATCCGCCGCTTAGAACGGGGAACCGGGGAGTCTGAAGTCCGTAACCCCAGGCATACCGCGATCATCGCCATGACGGCTCATGCCATGAAGGAGGACCGGGAAAAATGTTTAGCCGTTGGAATGGATGATTATATTAGTAAGCCAGTCTGTCCGGAACAACTTCAGGCTATACTATCAAAATGGGTCAATCAATTGAGCGGAGCAAGAGTTAGCTTTCAACCCGTTGACGCGGGCGATCGCTCCTCCGGAGACCAGATCCTGGATCTGGAACGTCTTGAACGAATTTCTCAAGGAGATTCGATTTTTCGGAAAGAGCTGCTAGAAACATTTATTGAAGAACTACAAACCCATCTCGTATCACTCCAAAGCGTTTCCTTAGAAGACTTAGCCACCCTCAAACAAGAAGCGCATTATATTAAGGGTGCGAGTGGGAATGTCGGAGCTCAACAAATTTGTAGCATTGCCGCCCAATTGGAACGAGACGCCAAGCAAGGTAAAACAGATAATCTATCTGATTTATTCGCTCAATTAACTGAAGCCTATCAAGCATTCGTTATTTTTGTAGAGCGAGCCTGGGAGAATGAACCCCTTCTTTAAAAAATTTTTAGTTGTCCACGGCATTGAGTACCTGATCCTCGATTCAGCCTTAACCATCCGTAAAATCTCCGCAGGAGTGGACCGATTTTCTGATTCTCCCGGTCCCATTCAAGTCAATGATGAGGTGGGACTGGCCTTTCCCGAATTGATCGGAGTCGAGGACCTCTTACAGGAGGTTTTAGAAGGACGGCAAATCAGCTTTGATTTAAAATCCCTGAGTCGGTTTACCGAAGCGGGGAAGCCGGTTTATTTTGATATGTATGTCGTGCAAACAGAAGAGAGCCAGGGACAACAACTCATCGTTTTTTTAGAAGATGTCACCGATCGCATGAGCTTGGAACAGCGCTTAGTCCAAGCCACCAATGAAACCAATCTTCTCCTAGCTGCCCTCTCGGAATCCAAACGGTATATCGAGCAAATTCTCTCCTCGATGGCTGAGGCATTAATCGTCACCAGTGAAACGGGTTTAATCAAAAAAGTTAATCAAAGCACCCTGGACTTATTTGAGTATTCTGAAGCGGAATTACTCGGAAAAGAGATTTCCCAAATTGTGGAAGATCATCAGGATTTGGTTCAAGAATTTTTCCTGTCCCAGATGGAACGAGATGAACCCGGCTTGTCCCCGGTAGAAATCATTTGCCACACCAAAACTCGGAAAAAAGTGTATGTGGCCTTTTCCTGTGCCGTGATTAATGTTTCCGCAGCCGATATTCCCGATTTGGTTTATATCGGTCGGGATATCACCGATCGCAAGCGCAAACAACAACGGAATTTAGCACAATCCGCGACGATTCGGATTTTGTCGGAATCGGCAAATCTGGTCGAGGCGGCACCGAAACTGTTGCCTGCCTTATGTGAAAGTTTAGAGTGGGATGTCGGTGAAATTTGGCAGGCGCAAACCCACGATGGCAGTGCAGATTATCCTCTGTCTAAGCTGTCGAGGGAGTCAAAATCTCAACCGGATTGTCTCACTTGTCTGCAACTGTGGCACAACCGGGTCCCGGAATGGGAAGCGTTGCGACAGAATAGAAAAACCCAATTAGCTGAGGGTGAAGGATTACCCGGTCGGGTGTGGGCGATTCATGAGGCGGTGTGGACAGCGGATCTCCCTCGGGAAGCGATGAAGTGGCTGGGAACAGAATACTTAGTGCAAGCGGGTTTGAATAGTGGGTTTGTCTTCCCGATTTTCGGGGATGCTTCGGAAACTGATCCCCGGGTGGACCAATCCCCGGAATTGCTTGGGGTGATTGGGTTCTATAGCCGCGATATCCAGACGATTGATGAAGATTTGATGGGAACTTGTAGTGCGATCGCCAGCCAGATTGGTCAATTTATCAAACGTAAACAAGCCGAAATTGCCCTCCAAGAAAGCGAAGAACGCTATCGCGATTTATTTGAAAATGCCAGCGATTTGATTCAGAGTGTTTCTATAGAAGGTCGGTTTTTATATGTCAATCGGGCTTGGAAAGAAACCCTGGGATACAGTGAATCCGACCTGGAGCGCCTGACGGTGTTTGAACTGCTGCATCCCCAGAGCAAATCCCAATATCAAGACCGCTTTGAACGCATCTTTGCCGGGGAACCCATTGATGAAGTCACCGCCGAATTTATGACTAAATCCGGTCAGACTATCTTCTTACAAGGCAGTATGAATTGTAAGTATTTAGAAGGCAAGCCGGTGGCGATTCGGGGAATTTTCAGGAACATTACCGAACGAATTAAGGTAGAAAAAGCCCTGCAAAAGCAACAGAAGAAAACTGAAAATTTGCTGCTGAACATTTTACCCGAACCCATCGTCGATCGCCTGAAGCTGGAACCGAACAGTATCGCTGAAAATTATGCGAATGTCACGGTTTTGTTTGCCGATTTGGTGGGGTTTACCGAAATTGCTTCGGAACTTTCTGCCTTGGAATTGGTCGAGTTGCTGAATTTAATTTTTTCAGCCTTCGATCGCCTCACGGAATTGCATCAACTGGAAAAAATTAAAACCATTGGGGATGCCTATATGGTAGTCGCGGGATTGCCCACCGAACGAGCAGACCATGCGGAAGCGATCGCGAATATGGCCCTCGATATGCAAACCGCCTTAACCCAATTTAATCAGCAAACCCAGCAGTCCTTTAGCATTCGGATTGGCATTCATAGCGGCCCCGTGGTAGCCGGGGTGATTGGCATCAAAAAGTTTATTTATGACTTGTGGGGGGACACGGTAAACATTGCCAGTCGCATGGAATCTCACAGTTTACCGGGACGAATTCAAGTCAGCGAAACCACCTATTATTTACTGCGGGAGCATTACAAACTGGAAAAACGCGGAACCATTGCAGTCAAAGGAAAGGGAGAAATGAATACCTATTTTCTCATCGGGTCAAAATCCGAACTCTAGCCGTTTCCCTCTTTCTGAAATCCGTCAGTCTGGGGTTAAATTTCCCCGGCAGTTTCATAGACCGGCGGGGCTTCAAAACCCCGCCGATGTCTTTTTCCTAACGGTTTAAAAAACCCTAAATCTTCTCTGGTTTTACAAAACTGAAAGGGTGTTTCTTGCCCTTAAGCAATCCCAACCAACTCAATTTCAAAAATCAAATCTTTTCCAGCCAGGGGGGGATTGGCATCTAACGTCACTTTCGACTCAGAAATCGCCGTAATCACCACGGGAATAATTTGGTTGGGGGCTTGTTGAATTTGTAATTGTTGTCCCACATCTAAAGGGATATTATCCGGCAGTTGCTGGCGCTCAACTTCCACCACCATTTCGTCCCGATGGGGTCCATAAGCCTCTTCCGCTGGAATTTTTTCCGTTTTGGATTCCCCCGGAGTCATCCCTAAAACCGCTTGTTCAAAACCGGCAATGAGTTGTCCTTCCCCCAGGACAAATTCCAGAGGGTCGCGATCGACGGAGGAATCAAATACAGTCCCATCGTCTAATTTACCCGTGTAGTGAACTTTCACCATATCGCCCTGCTTGGCTTGGGTCATTTTGTTTGCTCCTAATAATGTTTGCGAAAACAAAGCATCCAAGTCTATAGCTGAACACCTATTTACTCTATGCATCAGCCCGTTAAAACAGCGGGTTCTATAGACTGGATTGAAGTGAAGAAATCTTGCTCCCTCCTTCATGCTAAATCAGTCAGGCTGGAGGGCCTTAACCCCAGGGAACCCATGAACGCTGAAATCCCCAGCCAACCTAGACCTCTGTTCCCGTTGTGGTTATCGGTTAGTATTTTAACTTGCCACACGGAATTTTGCAGGGAGATGGGGGAGTGGGGGAGACGGGGAGGATGGGAAATGTTCGTAGTAACGACTTCAGTCGTTGCTCTCGTGTTATGGCATAAGCCATAACACGAGCAATTGCAGGGTCTACCACCTACCTGCTTGGGGACTGCCTCCAAGAGCGCGCTACATGGCTGACGCCATGTAACGAGGAAACGACTGAAGTCGTTACTACGAACCCGAAGAAACGACTGATACTCCATTCGGTTGTTAAAGGTCTATAAAAACCCACACCCTCAAGGGTGGGGCTACACAGACAAAGCCTGCCTACGCAGGCTGAAGAGTAAAATAGGTCTTTCACAACCGGATTTGGTATGAAGTCGTTACTACAAGCATCTCCCCCATCTTCCCTATCTCCCCCATCTCCCCCATCCTCCCCATCCTCCCCCTACAAGCGTCCTTTGAGCAAATACACCTGCATTGCTCCTTTGCCTTTAATCTCGATCGCCCCTCTTTCTTCAAAACGGTATTGATTTTTCAAACAGTCATAGGTGGCCCTAGACACTTGAATTTGGCCGGGAATGCCGTGGGATTCCATGCGGGAGGCAGTATTCACCGTGTCCCCCCAGAGATCATAGATAAATTTTTTAATCCCAATCACCCCAGCGACGACGGGTCCGGTATGGACCCCCATGCGCATGGTTAAGGATTGATGAAATTCGGCATTAAATCGGGCGATTTCCGCCTGCATTTCCAGGGCCATCTCGGCGATCGCCACGGCACTATTGTCACAGGGAACCGGCATTCCCGCTACCACCATGTAACAATCGCCAATGGTTTTAATTTTTTCTAACTGATACCGTTCCAAGGCGCGATCGAAGCGAGAAAAAATATTATTGAGCAAGTGGACCAGTTCTGAGGCTTCAATTTGAGCGGAGAGTTGGGTAAACCCGACAATATCGGCAAATAACACCGTGACTTCAGCAAAAGTATCGGCAATATTTTCTTCATGACCTTTGAGGCGATCGGCAATGACTTCGGGTAAAATATTTAGCAACAATCGTTCGGCCTTTTCTCGTTCGATTTCCAGGGCTTTTGCTGAGGATTCCAAGGTCTCTAACATGGCATTAATGGTCTGAGCTAAACTGGATAATTCATCTTTTCCAGAGACGGACACTCGCAAGGCTAAATCTCGCCGGTTATCAATTTGTTTGACATCTTGGCTCAAATATGATAGTCGAGCCAACACCATTTTTTCTAACAATAATAGGGTGCAAAAGCCAAAAACCAGACCTACGATCGCCAGGGATACTATCATATACCTTGAACTGGCTTGACCTTGATGGTAAATATCTCTGGGGATATTCAGTTCTAATAAAACTGCTGGGTTACCATAGATATCCCGTAATAGACTATACCCCGCCATCCATTCTTGACTGAGTGGTTCAATCAGGATAGGAGGATCATCGGACATCTGGGATAAGCGAGCGATCGTGGGTTGGAACTCTACCGGAGTAGTGGGATCCATGAGTCCATAAGCCCTCACATCCAAGTGGGTGAGTTTTGCCAAGCGCTGGATTTCTTCGCGATCGAGAAAGCGGGCGATCGCCAAGGTCCCCCGAGTGGGAAGATTTCCCTGACTATTCAGAATGGGTCCGGCGGCGATCGTCATGGGACGGTTATTAATGGTGACAATTCCAGCCAAAGATTCTTGGGGATTCAACACCTGACTCGAAGTCGCTGAAATCTGCTGAGAAACCTCTGCTGGAATTGGCACTAACTTCTGACGAACCAAGTCAAAACCCTGCCCAAAAACGAGTTCACCCTCTTGATTAATAAAGAGAATCGCATTGGCTCGAATTGATGCTAAATTGACTGGCCCTAAATTTCTTTCAATATAATCTAAATTGCCATCTTCGATAAAATTATAGGTTTCATCCCACACCCCCCACTGAAAGTTAAGGGCCTGTAATTCCTGCTGATAATTGGAGAAAGCATCCAAAACTCTTTTGACATTCCGCCTTGCTTCTTTTTGTTCTAAGGTGGTAAAGCCATTGAGTAAAATCGTTGAGGATGTCAAATGCACGACTCCAAATAACCCAGCCAGGGTCAAGCCGATCGCCAGTAATGTTTTCTTACGGAGGGTCATCAGGCCACCAGAGGGGAGAGGACATATCAGGGAAATTATGACATGGATTGGCTCTTTTTTGAGAATTCTGTCCTGACTTCACCTAAAACCAACACCCATGCCTGTTACTGCGATCGGAACAAACCCCCCAACTCAGTGTTACCAGAAGACGCACTTTCGCACCTCACATTCGGTCCAAGTTCGTAGTAACGACTAAAGTCGTTATCTTATCTTCAGTTCGTAGTAACGACTTCAGTCGTTATCTTATCTGAGTTCGTAGTAACGACTTCAGTCGTTATCTTATCTGAGTTCGTAGTAACGACTTCAGTCGTTATCTTTCTTCAGTTCGTAGTAACGACTTCAGTCGTTATCTTTCTTCAGTTCGTAGTAACGACTTCAGTCGTTATCTTTCTTCAGTTCGTAGTAACGACTTCAGTCGTTATCTTT
>NZ_JAMXOT010000268.1 GCF_024220515.1 Oscillatoria sp. HE19RPO | reverse complement strand
GAGCTGGGAATGTGTTTACCCACATTCCCTTTTTTTATTCTACTCCTTCCTGGACCTTTCCCTGAGTCCAGCCTGTCCAGGCCCTTTGTCTCCCTCACCCCGACCTGTAAAGGCCCCTCCCCTAACTGCTGGATGCGCCCAATACATATTCCCGTGGGGAAATCTATTTTCATCAAAAAAAGCTAACACTGCTGAAACAGGAATTGGTGAAACAACAAAAGTAGGGTCTTTTGAAGAAGGAGTTTCTAAACAAGGAGTTTATGATTTAGCTGGAAATGTTGAAGAATGGACATCAAGTATGTATTTGCCATACTCTAACGGGATATATATTGAAGATCATATATCAGATGAATCTGGCACTACTTACCCAGTTTTGAGAGGTGGTTCATATCGACATCATGGAGATCTTTGTTTAGCTACCCGAAGACATGGCTTTCGCAAAAACTATTCAGTTTCAGGATTTCGTGTTGTTAAAGTAAGCTAGATATGCTATAGTGTTAAACACCAATATGTCTAAAATAGAAAACTTGACCATGACCAATATTGCAATTATTTCAGGCTCTCACCGTGAGCAAGGAAATTCGCATAGAGTAGCCAATTACATTGCTCATCTACTTCAAGGTAATGAAAATAAAGTTGATAATATTGACATAACCAAAGTTCCCTTTTGGGATGAAGGACTATGGGGCGAAGAAAGTTTGGCAAAAAAGTGGGAAATGTGGGAGCCTATCTCTGAACACTTGAAAATTTCTGAAGCATTAATTATCATTACACCAGAATATGGTGGAATGGCATCTCCAATAATTTCAAATTTTTTGTTGATTGCGAGTAGCGAAGAAATAGGACATAAACCGGCCCTTCTAGTTTCTGTATCAGAATCTCGCGGTGGCGCTTATCCAGTGTCTCAACTGCGTGGATTTTCCTCAAAAAATAATCACCTATGTTGGATTCCAGATCATGTAATCATACGCAATGTTAACAATTTCTTGGATGAGGTAAATACTGGAAAGGAAAGTTATACGAGCAAAGTGTTGAATTATTCCATTAAAATACTGTTAGAATATGCTACAGCTTTGGGTTACGTTAGACAGAGTGGAAATGTAGACTATGAAGAATTTCCCTATGGAATGTAAAGAAATCAACTTTATTCTCCTTCTAGGAAATGCTGGCAAAAAATAAGTGTAAACAGGTTTTTTTCATTGTAAGTTAATGAACCCGGGTGTAGTAAGTGAATAAAGAAAACAATTTGTAGGCTTGGTATGAATATTTTGACAGTTCAAACTGATATCCGGGTGAAAAATGTTCTCATCCATGAAGATGCTTTCAGTGTTGAGTTAATGGATGGGCGCACTCTCACCGTTCCTTTAGCTTGGTTCCCGCGACTTTTAAAAGCTAGTCCCGAACAGTTAGAAAAATGCGTGATTTGTGGCGGGGGTTACGGGATTCATTGGGAAGAAATCGATGAGGATCTTAGTATCGAAGGATTATTACGCGGTGCACCGGCTCCTCGGAATCAAACGCGCTCATAAGACAAGAAACCTGGGGTTTTCAAAAAAATCCGGGGTTCTTCATGACTTAGGGTGATAAAATAAACTTATCACCCTAAGTCCTGAGATCCAAGTTAATGTGGTGCGATCGCACCCATAAGATTGCCAAGAAACCGGGTTTTCAAAAACCCGGTTTCTGGTTTCTGGGCAGTTTAGGGATGCCCGATCGCCTCACTCCTAAGCAGTAGCAGAATAATCCTGAAAAACATCAGGGAATAAAGACCCTCATCGAACCTCTATAGTTGTCAATAGCCAGCAAAATCTCGATTAGACGTTCAGCACAAATTTCTCGATATTCAGACTCATTCAGTAATCTATCCGCATTTCCAATCGTAATTACAGGAAGTGAATTAGGGGTATTTTCTTCGCGCATTACTTGTTCTAAGGAATTATTGCCTTTCATACTGCGATTAGCTGTGAGCAAAATCATCTGATTTTCTTGAGCCAGTCGCCAAACAACTCTATCATCGCTATTGATTGGCAATTCCATTTGGGCAAAAGTCACAAAACGAATTGGCAGGAGATCGAGCCATCCTTGATTGACAAGAGACCCAAACAAAACCATTGCGTGCCCATTGAGATTGTGATCTATCAAAAAAATCATGCTTTAGCCTGACGTTTTGCTTTGGCTGCTTTAAGTTTTGCCCGAATCTCTTCTTGACCTGGTTTCGGTGGCATTGCTGCAATTCTAGCAATTAGGTCTCGATTTTTTTCTTCATAATACAGTCGCAGTTCTTCCGCTTCCTGAAGCACCTGATGATACTCCGCTTCAACCAGAGGACGATTGGCCTCAATATAAGCTAAAGCCGCGTTAATTTGTTCTTCGGTTAGGTCAAATAATCCCCTGATAAACTTAGGCGGATATTCAGCCGTCACATAGTCCATAATGTCGTAGAGAGTAATCCTTGTCCCGGCAATGGTCAATCCTCGTTCTGTCCGGATAATCCCGGTTTGTTCATGAGATAGGTTGGTCATAATTTTCCCCAACAATCTGTTCGCTAACAATTATTGACAGTTTAACTCCACCCATTAATCGGTGGCAAATTCTGGGAAATGCCGTTTACGGGGATGATGGAAGCCTAAAACAATATCAGTTTGAGGAATTCCCGCAGCGAGTCCATCCTTTAGGACTTAGGCATTTCGTTTAAACGTAGGGTTGATTCGCTTTCTCAACTCTACCTACATTTAGGGTTTGAACCCACACCACATATTGCGTGACTCCTGCGTAAGTCCGGTCCAGTTGGATCCGAACCCATCGTGATAACCTCAGCTTATCACCCTCATCAGGATTGCTGTGGTTAAAACCCCTTTACAAACCGTTACAAACCCGTTAATCTAAAAACATCATAACTACCTCGAAAACCAAATAGCAATCATAAAACTATGACCACCACTTTACAGCAGCGCGAAAGCGCTAATCTGTGGGACCGCTTCTGCGAATGGGTCGCTTCTACCGAAAACCGCCTTTACATCGGCTGGTTCGGCGTGTTGATGATCCCT
>NZ_JAMXOT010000267.1 GCF_024220515.1 Oscillatoria sp. HE19RPO | reverse complement strand
TCCGCCTGTTGCTGGCGGTTGTTGCATTCCGCCTGTTGCTGGCGGTTGTTGCATTCCGCCTGTTGCTGGCGGTTGTTGCATTCCTCCTGTTGCTGGCGGTTGTTGCATTCCGCCTGTTGCTGGCGGTTGTTGCATTCCGCCTGTTGCTGGCGGTTGTTGCATTCCTCCTGTTGCTGGCGGTTGAGTTCCTCCTGTTGCTGGCGGTTGAGTTCCTCCTGTTGCTGGCGGTTGAGTTCCTCCTGTTGGTGGTGGTTGAGTTCCTCCGGTTGGTGGTTGTTGCATTCCTCCTGTGGATGGTTGTTGCATTCCTCCTGTGGATGGTTGTTGCATTCCTCCTGTGGATGGTTGTTGCATTCCTCCTGTTGGTGGTGGTTGAGTTCCTCCTGTTGGTGGTGGCGGTTGGATCTGTGTGGATGGGGTGGGTGGCGGTGGTGCGAATTTGGAGAGAATGGCAATGTTGCCTTGAGTACGATCGCTGGATAAGAGAATGCCGTTGATTTGTTCGGTTCCCGTAAAAATCCCGCCTACAGTCCCATTGGTTCTGGCATCGCCGACAATAAAGGGGGTTTCGCTATTTCCGCCATGCCGAATGACGATCGCCTCGTTGCCATTGGCATCAGCAGTATAAAGACTCGTCGGAATATCCAGGCGATCGCGCAAAGTCCCCGTGGCGCGAAACAATCCCTCCGTATTAATGTCTATCCTGCCACCTCTGCCGTTACTGCCTCCGGAGGCATCAATCGCAACGACTTCAATATCTCCAAAAGAGGTGAGGGAGACATTTCCGCCAGCGGAGATAATCTCACCCGTTTGAATCCCATTATTTCCAAAATCTGAACTTAAGGTGATATTACCACCACCAGAAGAGAGAATCGCATTGCTATCAATGAACAGTCCCCCATTTCCCGATTGATTTGCTGTGAGGGTAATGTCTCCCTGATTGGTTTGAATGTTACCATAGACGGCAATCCAATTTCCCGCTTCCGCAGTCAATCCGACTCCAGGGGTTTGAATGGCGACTGGGGTACTTACGGTAATGTCCTCCGTTGCTTGCAGGATGACATTGGTTGTCGCATTATTAATCAAGTCTACAGCGATCGCCGTGGGTTCGTCTAAATCCGGGTCCGCAAAGGCATCAACATCAGACAAATTAGCCGTATTTTCGGTACTGCTGACCACTTCTATATTTGTCGGATCCAGTAAAAGAATTCCCGATGTACCATAAGGTGCGAGGGTATTAACTGTCCCTTGAAAGTCTAAAAATTCCCGTCCCGATATTTCTACAAACCCGCCATTTTGGGGTAAGGCAGCAGGATGAGAACCCCCTCTGGCAGTGACTTGTCCATAGAAGCGAGTGGTTTCATCGGACCAGATAATGACTCGTCCTCCATCTGCTGGAGAGGGGGAAGTTGTGATTTCTGGTGGATCGGAGATCGAGAGTCCATCGGCATGAATGATGGTGTTTGCACTGACAAAGGTGCGGGTGGCGGTGGGAATTGTGCCATTGCCTTGAAAGTCGCCACCAATGCGGATTGTGCCACCGCCATCAATTCCGGAGGCATCGATCGCCGCATCGATGACAGCAACGCGATCGCCTACCAGGGTGATGCTTGGCAATGCCGACTGATCCGGCGTTTGGTCCGTGACATCGAGGGTTCCCGAGGCGATCGCATCCCCAATTTCGGCATCCAGACTGATTCCTGAACCTGTGAGTGCGATCGTGCCATCGGCATTGACTTCTACCCCAGTCGCATTATTGATGTTTCCCCCAGTGAGCAATTCCGCAAGTGAGAGGGGGTCCGGCAGTGATGCGAATTCCCCTCCCGATAGAACTCCCGATGTTCCCATCTCCAGATCTAAACTTAATAAATGTCCGGTTTGAGAGATGCGAACCCGATGTTGTCCGGGAATAGCAGCAAGGGTAATATGTCCTCCTGGACTAGACAGAGTACCGGCATTAAAAACAGTTCCTCCCATTAAAGTCAATACATGACCCGGTTGCAATTCCATCCGGCCAAAATTGGCAATGCTTCCCGGTTTCCAGGAGTCAAAAGCGAACAGCACCGGGGTTCCGACTAACTCCTGCCAATTTGCAGAACCCGTTGCACTAAACCAGGTATTACTATCAAATCCAATCCCCGTTGCTGTGGTGGCAAAAAAATCTCCGGGTATATTTAATTGGGCATTTTTGCCAAAAAGTATGCCAGCGGGATTCATCAAAAATAGATTAGCATTTCCTCCGGAGATTTGGATTAATCCATTGATGACTGAAGCGGTTCCTCCCGTAACTCGTCCGAGAATATTTTGAAGATGAGGGTTGGATTGAAAATTGGCAATTTCTCCAGGATTTAGACCAAATTTATCAAAACTATGGAACAGATTGACGCCATCTGTAGAGAGGGTCCCACCTTGAATATCATATTGAATTCCATTCCAGTGAACTTGGGTGCCAGTCCCATCCGTAGCGGGGAAAATTGCTTGCGCGAGAGATAAATTAACGTCCGTGAATACCGCCATGAGACTGAATAAAACAGGGTGAATTAATTTCATTGGGATGACTAGGTTAAGGAGGTTTGGAGTCAGAGGATACAGAAAATTTGGTCATTTAGGGTTTAGCGGGTACAAGAGATTGCATCAGGGAGAGGCGGTTGCATGGGATGGTTAGACGATCGCCTCAACAGGAACATTTCTGCAACAATCCGAGGGAAAAGCCACCGGAAGAGACAGCCCTACTGATAAAATAGGGGGAAAGCATTTAGGAATAGGGACCCGTGTTAGCGGCATTACTGTACGGAAAAGAAGACTTACGTTTAGAAATTGTACCGGATCCGACGCCAGATTTGGGGGAAGTCGTGATTCGGGTGAAAACTGCCACGACTTGCGGAACAGATTTGAAGGTATGGCGGCGTGGGGGTCATGCTAAGATGTTGCAACTTCCAACTTTATTTGGACATGAGGCAGCAGGGGAAATTGTGGCAATGGGGGAGGGGGTTCAGGGATGGCAAATAGGCAGTCGCGTGGTTGCCAATAATTCCGCCCCTTGCTTCAATTGTTTTTTCTGCGATCGCCACGCTTATTCCCTCTGTCCTAATCTAACATGGAATAATGGAACATTTGCTGAATATTTAAAAATTCCTGCTCCAATTGTTCAAGCTAATGTATTAGCTATTCCTCCTAATGTTCCCGATGAACTAGCCTCATTAACCGAACCCTTGGCCTGTGTTTTACATGGCATAGACCGTTCGCCGATTCAGCCCCAAGACCGGGTTATTGTGATTGGGGATGGAGCAATTGGATTAATGTTTGTGGCCGTTTTAGCAAACCGTTGCGCTCAAGTTATGTTATTCGGCGGTAATGATAATCGCTTGGACATTGGTAGACAATTGGGAGCATTTCAGACCTTTAATTATCATCAATTAGAGCAACCTATTCCTGAAGTGGTGAGAGGGTTTACTGATGGATGGGGTGCAGATGTCGTCATCGAAGCGACAGGCGTACCAGAAGTCTGGGAAACCGCCATCGCCTGTGGGCGTCCGGGTGCGATTATTAACCTATTCGGCGGTTGTCCTAAAGATACGACAATCACGGTAAATACGGAACGATTACATTACAGTGAAATGACTGTAAAAGGCGTATTTCATAACACTCCCTACCATGTCCGAGAAGCACTTTCTACCCTTGCCAGCAGACAGATTCCCTGGGAATTGTTAATCAGCGATCGCCGGTCCCTGAAAGACTTAGAAAGAACTTTCCAGGATATGCGCGATCGCCAGGTCATTAAAGTGGCGATCGTCCCCGGAGAATGAGCAAATTATGCAGAATTTAATTCATTTTAATATTTTTAAATGAATGAAAGTATTGACTGAAGAATCGGTTTAAGCATTAGAGAGTACCGGGTTTTGTCCTGAATGATTGAACCTGCTCTCTGGTGGATTCATCCCTCACTTAAAGCAATAAAAACAATGCTTTTTCTGAAAATAATTATGGTAAATTTCAGGACTCAGAACAACAGAAAGAATTTATACCGACCACTATTGTTTTCGGATTAGAGATAAATACTTACTCTGAAAACACCGAGTAAATCACCCCTACACTGTTATGAAAACTTCATAAATACCTAGGGGAAATACTATTGACATTCCCGGGAAATTAATGCTACGACTAAACCAGTACAACTCAATCATAAGAAAGACAGAATGAACACAAAGTTTTGGCTTAAAGGTTGCAAGTTTTCCGCTGTACTTGGCACAACCTTGGGATTATTGATGCCAGCATTGCCCCTGTTAGCTGTTGCGCCTTCCTCGAATCTTGCCGAGGATTCTAGTTTCGCCCAGTCCGGAGAATTGCTAATCGCGCAAAGCGGATGTTCACGGGCTACCATGATTGAACAATTCACAACTGACACCTATCAGGCTTTCATTTGTCAGGATGGAGATGGGGATTATTTTTATCAGGGTATCAACCGTTCCAATGGGGATTTGATTAACGTCTATGGTGTCACCTTCACCGACAGTGGATATTATATGGCCACGACTTACGATGACTACGGAAATGAGTACACTTACATGGTGGGTGACGCTTTAATGGTGTACGAAAATGGTGAGCAGATTTGGTATGAGCCAACCTATTAAACCTAAGATTCGGGTTTAATGAGAGTGACTCCCCTCTCAGTTTAACGATTTTTAAAGGTCTGAATTGGGTGCATTTACTTATTTTAAAAACCATTGAGATGAGGCAAAGTTTAAAACTGTCAGGGTTTGAGAAAAAGCTGATTATTGAATTCAAGTGAATATCAAATTGTTATAGAGCTTGTCTCAATGAATGGGACATTTTTTGGAGGGAGTGGGAGCATCTTGCTACCTAATTGCAGCAAGGGAGCAAGATGCTCCCACTCCTTTGGCGAATTGTCTAATTCATTGAGGAACTCTTTATACTGGACAATTGGGGATTGGCCTCACCCCCCTTGCCAAATGCCGGAATAGATACTTTGGACTGCGATCGCAATTCGATGTAAATCCTCCTTTAACAGAGGCGGCCAGTCTACTCCGGAGTTCCAACCACTTTCAAAAAGCTGCTGACTTTCCACCGTTAATAGATACAAGGCCCAGACCAAGTTGCGGTCTAAACTTTTGGCCTCTTTTAACCCCTCAAACACCACCTTAAGCGCTAATAGAATAGCCGTAACTTGACCGGGAATCGGTGGTTTTCCTTGTTGGAGACGGCGGAGTAAATCATCAGGGTTGCGCTGAGAACTTAGGGCAGTTCCCTGATCCATTAAAAAATTGTAGGCAGTTGGGTAATCCATCGGCTGTTTTTATCGAACAAAATTGGCAGGGTCGCACAGAGTTGCATCCTAACTGTAGCGCAAACCGAGAAGAGTGCGATCGCCTGGGATGGGAGCAGCCCGTTTGAGGCAGTGGTATCATTAAAAAATAAACTGAATTAATCTATACAAAATAAACTCCCATGAAAAACATAAAAGCTGCCTTGAACAAATTCCAGCAGCAAAGAAAAGGGTGGATGATTTTGGGCCTGGGAATGCTCAGTATTAGCCTGCCCTTACAGCCGATTTTATCCCTTGAAACAATGGGAATTTCACCCCAGTTCCAGAACCCTAATATAGAACAAAGACAGACCGGGGAATCCAGATCTTCTCATCCTCTCATCCTCACCCACCAAGACTCCATGCCCTATTTATCGCAATTAGAAGCACAGATTATTCGGGAAATGAATCAAGCGCGGGCCAATCCTGGCGAATATGCTAACAAACTCGAAACCCTGAAAAACTATTACGAAGGGAGACTGTTTAAACCACCGGGAGAAACCCCCATCCGCACCCAAGAAGGAATCAGCGCCGTTAATGAAGCCATTCTGGCCCTGCGAGGAATGGATTCCAAACCCTCCTTGCGACCCTCCCGAGGGATGTCTCAAGCGGCAGCGGATTTAGTCGAGTACCAAGGACCACGAGGGGAGACCGGACATACCGGCAGCGATCGCAGTACCCCCTTTGACCGCATGAACCGTTATGGACACTGGCGCGGGGGGGCCGCCGAAAACATCAGTTATGGTCCCGATACCGCCGAACAAGTGGTCATGCAACTGATTATCGATGATGGGGTCCCCAGTCGCGGTCACCGGGAGAACATCTTTAATGGTGAATTTCGCTGGACTGGGGTCGCCTGTGGTCCTCATGAAACTTACGGGCAAATGTGCGCGATCGTCTATGCCAATGGATATGACGAACAGGAGTAGTCTATAAAAACCCGCACCCTGTTCGCGCAGCGTTCCGCTAGGAAAGGGTGGGGCTACACAGACGAAGCCCGCCTGCGCGGGCTGAAGAGAAAATCGACTTTATATTTAACAACCGGATTTGATATAACGCCTGTCTTAGCCCGCGCAGGCGGGCTTTGTCCGTATAGCCCCACCCTTCAGGGTGCGGGTTTTTGCCGGATTAAACCCCATTTCCCCAACAATAAAGGCCCCTTTGAGCAGAACTTTGATTTTTGCGGCATACTTAGATATTTGTAAAAAAGTCATCCCTCACCGCCGCAATTGCTGGTTTTTCCATGACGCTCACGCAAGTTTGGGGTACATTACTGATTTTCATCCTCTGTCCAATCTTAGGGGCCTTACCCCTGATTGATTGGATCACTCGCGCCCTCACCGGCCAAAATTTGCGTCGGGTGGGAACCGGGAATATAGGGGTCTCTGCGGCCTTTTATCATGGGGGACGAGTTGCCGGTATCCTGGCGGTGATATCCGAGGCGTCAAAAGGAATTTTAGCCGTATTGCTGGCAAGGCAGTTTTTTCCCCAGAATCCAGAGTGGGAATTAATTGCCTTGATTGCCCTAGTGATGGGTCGGTATTGGAAAGGACGAGGGGCCGGGACCACCAATGTGGTTTGGGGGTTTTTCGTCCATGATCCGACTGCCTCGGGGTTGATTTTTTTGATTGGGGGGATTAGTTTTACTCTGGTGCGAGAGCGTCAGCAGGGTCGGACCTTAGTGTTGGTACTCCTGCCGCTGATTACGGCTGCCTTGCACTCCCAGCAAGTCGAACGAATCGCCGCTGCGATCGCCCTGGCGGTAATACTCTACTGGATTTACCAAAAAATGCCTGACGATTTAGATTTGCCTGCCACCAACAGTCATGAACAATCTCAGAAGATGTTTCGCTTTTTCCGAGGCGATCGCGCCCTGGTTTCTCTGGACAAACCCCTAGATGCCGCCAAAGTCGGCGCAAAAGCCGCCACCTTAGCCGCCCTCAAACAGTCCGGCTATCCCGTGCCCCAGGGATGGGTCCTGCCTCCCGGGGATGACCCATCCCCCTTGATTGCTCATCTCGACCCCTCGCCAGACTCTCCCTTAATTGTCCGGTCCTCCGCCATTGGCGAAGATAGCGAAACTGCCTCCGCTGCGGGTCAATATCTGTCTATTGCCAACGTCATCTCTCGCCCCAGTTTAAGCGAAGGGATTACTCGCTGCTTAACCTCCTACGATCGCCCCAATGCGGCTCAATATCGTCAGGATTCTAGTCCCCGAGGCCGATCCAGCAATCCTCGGCAAGGGGCAAGAGACGCGATGGCAGTCCTAATTCAACCCCAAATTCCCGGGGTGTTTTCCGGTGTTGCCTTTAGTCGGGACCCCATCGCCGGACAAGGGGATTTTGTGGCGATCGAAGCCCTCCCTGGAGACTGTTCCCGAGTCGTCTCCGGACAAGTCACCCCAGAACGTTACCAAGTCTTTATCTCCGCTACGGATGTGGATGCCAGCGCCACCTGGGAACTCCCCGAGGACCAACAACTCCCCCTCGAAGGCACCGGGGATGTCCCCCGGCGATTGCTGCAACAAGTCGCCTATCTCGTCCGCCATCTGGAAAACCACTACCACGGCATTCCCCAAGACATCGAATGGACCTACGATGGGGAGTCCCTCTGGCTATTACAGGCGCGTCCCATCACCACCCTGCTACCTATCTGGACCCGGAAAATCGCTGCCGAAGTCATTCCCGGCACCATTCGTCCCCTCACCTGGTCCTTAAATCGTCCCCTCACCTGTGGCGTTTGGGGGAAACTGTTTAGCCTCGTTTTAGGCAAACGCGCCCGTCATCTGGATTTTCTGCAAACCGCCACCCTGCATTTTTCTCATGCCTACTTTAATGCCTCCTTACTGGGGGAAATCTTTCTGCGGATGGGGTTACCCCCAGAAAGTCTGGAATTTTTGACCCGGGGTGCGCCCTTCAGCAAACCGCCCTTAACCTCGACCCTGATTTCTCTGCCCGGATTACTGCGCTTGCTGCGGCGAGAAATTCGCTTGGGATTTAATTTTGATGACCTAGAACAGGGGCGTTTGGCCCCCGCCTTGGCGGCATTGGAATCTCAGGAGGCCCTTTGCGTTGCCGATGACAAGGGACCGGGATCCGACGGTTCTTCCTTAACGCCTCAATCTCTGCTGCAACGGATCGATGAGATTTTGGAGTTGCTAGAGACCCTCACCTATTACAATATTTTGTCCCCCCTGAGTTTTGCCTTGAGGAAGGGAATGCTCAAAGTGGGCGATCGCGAACTGGATTATGGCAAAACTCCCGAAATTTCGGCAGTTCAGGCCCTCCAAGAAATCGCCAATGCCGCCCTGTTGGTGTTGCCGGACTTGGATGAAATTAGCCTTCCCGGGGATAAAACCGGAGATTGTTCTCAACTGTTTGCTGTCCTCGCTGAAATGCCCGAAGGACAAGCAATTTTTGACCAATTCGATGAGTTTCTCAACCGCTACGGTTATTTGAGCGATGTTGCCACGGATATCGCCGTTCCCACTTGGAAAGAAGACCCCCGTCCTGTGCGCCAACTGTTTACTCAGCAGTTGTTTCAACCTGTTCCTCTGGCAAACAAACCCACATCCCAACGCATCAAAGCCCAAATTGTTCAAAGTCGTCTCGACTTAAAGGGTCGGGTGGCGGTGATTTATAACAAGTTATTGGCCCATTTACGCTGGAGTTTTTTAGCACTAGAGCAGCAGTTTATAGAAGCCGAAATAATCGCTGAACCGGGGGATATTTTCTTTTTAGAGTTTGGAGAAATTCGGCAATTAATCGAAGGCTCAAATCGGGAATTAAGACCTAGAATCCGGGAATTAATTGCTCATCGACGGGATGACTTTGCCCGAAATAAAAAACTGAAATCGGTGCCTGCGGTGGTTTATGGAAATACACCGGCCCTGCCTTCGAGTGTAACTCGCACCGTCGTTGATATGTCTCAAGGATTGCGGGGAATTGGTGCGAGTGCAGGGGTGGTGGAAGGTCGAGTCAAAGTGCTTCGCAATTTACAAGAAGTTAGCCCGATTGATAAGGAAACGATTCTGGTTGTTGCTTACACCGATGCGGGGTGGTCGGCTGTATTAGCCCGCGCTGGAGGGTTGATTTCGGAGGTGGGTGGTCAACTCTCCCACGGGGCGATCGTGGCTCGTGAGTATGGAATTCCTGCGGTGATGGATGTTACTGATGCGACTTCTCGTCTTCACGATGGTCAATGGGTTCGGATTGATGGAGCACAAGGGACGGTGGTGATTGTGGGGGATGGATAAATGTGGGGATGATGGGTGGAGTGAAGATAACGACTGATACCGAATCCGGTTGTCAAAGGTCTGTAAAAATCCGCAGGCTGTTCGCGTAGCGTTCCGTAAGGAAAGCCTGGGGCTATACGGACAAAGCCCGCCTGCGCGGGCATCAAGAGTAAAAACGACTTTTGAACTCCGGATTTGGTATGAAGTCGTTACTACGAACGAAAAAAGAGAACGACTGAAGTCGTTACTACGAACTTTGACAAGATAACGACTGAAGTCGTTACTACGAACATAAGAAACGACTGAAGTCGTTACTACGAACTTTGACAAGATAACGACTGAAGTCGTTACTACGAACATCCTCCCCATCCTCCCCATCTCCCCCATCAACCAAGGACAAATGACCAAGGACCAATGACCAATGACAAATGACAAATGACAAATCCCCCCTCACTCCCCGCTTTTAAACATTTTGCCCATGAAATTGACCCAGACTGGACGGGGGAAAAAGCGGGGGAGATTAACAATGATGTGAGCTTTGAAGGTTCCGGTTACGACAACGGGCTGATTTTTTTCTAGGCCGCGTAGGGAGTCTTGAACGACTTTTTCGGGTGGGACAATGGTAACTTTTTGATTGTTGTTCATGGTCTGGGGAAACCCAGCTTGTTGGAAAAAGTTACTTTGGGTTGGACCGGGACAAAGGGCTTGAATGCGGAGGTTAAATTGGCGATTTTCGGCCCAGAGGGATTCGCTAAAACTGAGGACAAATGCTTTAGAAGCGGCATAAACGGACATATAGGGTAGGGGTTGAAAGCTGGCAATGGAGGCAACATTAATGATGCTGCCCGATCGCCGATGTTGCATTTCGGGTAAGACACAATGAGTCAGTTCGACGAGGGCGGCGATATTGAGGTGAATCATCTCTAATTGGCGAGTGCGGCTGCGACTGGCAAAGGGTCCGTAGTCTCCACATCCCGCATTATTAATCAGTAAATCAACGGTCAAATCTCGGTCTTTGATGGTTTGATAAACCTGGGTAGCCGCCTGGGGTTGTCCGAGGTCTTGGACAATGACTTCAACTTGAATGGGATACTGGTTTCGGAGTTCTTGGGCGAGGGTATTGAGTTGCTCTTGCGATCGCGCCACAAGAATCAAATTATAATGACGACGAGCCAGTTCTCGGGCAAATGCCGCACCAATTCCAGAAGATGCTCCCGTAATTAAAGCAGTTTCCATGCTCATCCCTATAATTTACTAAACGGTGAGTAGCCTAGAGCAACCGAATTATAAACCCTGGTTTCTGTCTGTGCCGATCGCCCGGATTCTCAGAAGGTAGGAAGGCCCCTACCTATTTCTTTCTGATACCAAATCCCGTTGTTAAAAGTCGGTTTTCTTTCTTAGCCCGCGCAGGCGGGCTTTGTCCGTATAGCCCCACCCTTCAGGGTGCAGGGTTTTATAGCCTTTGACCATTGGATGGAGTATGAGGTTCTGATTCGGCGCATTGCGGGTTAAAAGTCACGCCACCAAGAGCTGATCCTGCTACCCTTAAAGTATGGCTTTTGCGGGTTCTCAAGAGCTAAAAGAGAGCTAAAAGCGCCAACTGCGGTCCCCTTAATGGTAGAGTGTCAGTCTCCTATAAGGTAGCTGAAACCCCCACAATTGAGGATAATAGGGGAGAAGCCGATGCTGACCTACCCAGGAGCGATCGCCCTGATTCATTCCCGATGGGCGATTTCCAATCCCAAAGATTAGCCCATTCACTCTAACTTGATTCAACGGAGGAATCATCCCTAATTCCACAAGAATCTGACACTGTTGACTGCTGATTGGTTCAGTTTGGGCAAAGCCATCTTCTGAACCTGCCACGGATCTCTACCCATTCAGTCTTTGAGCGCCAAGACTATGACCAGGCAGAATGCCAAAGCCACCAGTCCCACCATCACCTGGACACAACACCCGATTACCGTCTTGCTCATTGACGATCAACCGATCATTGGTGAGGCAGTTAGTCGGATGCTTGTAGATGAAGAAGATATTATTTTTCACTACTGCCAGGACCCTCTGGATGGCGTTCGACAAGCCACGGAAATTTCCCCCACGGTGATTTTGCAAGATTTAGTCATGCCGGATGTGGACGGGCTATTATTGCTGCGGTTTTTTCGCGCCAATGCCGCCACTCGGGACATTCCCATGATTGTCCTGTCGGTAAAAGAAGAAGCCAAGCTCAAAGCTGAAGCCTTTGCCGCCGGTGCCAATGATTATTTAGTGAAACTCCCCGACCCCATCGAACTTCTGGCTCGAATTCGCTACCATTCTCAAGCTTATATTAGTCGTTTGCAACGGGATGAGGCGTATCAGGCACTCCAGGAAAGTGAACTGCGCCTGCGCGGTGTTCTGGAAAATATGCCGGTGATGTTGACTGCCTTTGATGTCGAGGGAAATATTATCGTCTGGAACCGTGAGTGTGAAAGAGTCACGGGCTATTCGGCTGAGGAAATTATTGGCAATCCCCAAGCTAAACACCTGTTCTCGGATCGCGCTTCAGGGAGTGGGAGATCGAGCGAGTTAAGTGCACCCTCTACCTCGCCGATTGTCGAGCCTTTGCCGTCGGTGAATACCCTACGGGATGCCATTATTGAAGAAGTGAATAAAGCGCGCAATCATGGACGTGCCCGGGAATGGCAAATTACCTGCAAAGATGGCACGATCAAGACTGTGGCTTGGTCTAATATCAGCTCACGCTTCCCGATCGCCAGTTGGGCTGGATGGGGAATTGGCATTGATATTACCGAGCGCAAACAAGCCGAACTGGCGCAAGAACAAGAATATCAGCAACTCCGGCAATTTATTAAAAATGCCCCGATCGCAATGGCGATGTTTGATACGGAAATGCGCTTTCTGGCCTACAGCAACCAATGGCTTACGGATCATAATTTAGTTTCCCAAAGTCTTTTGGGTTGCAGTTACTATGATATCTTTCCCGATATCAAAGCAGACTGGAAAGAAATCCATCAACAGGGATTACAAGGAAAATTTATTTCTCGCACAGAGGATAAATGGGAACGGGCGGATGGTTCGGTCTTATACTTTCGCTGGGCGGTTCAGCCTTGGTACGTCAATCCCCTCAATTCTACAGAAGATGGGGAGGCGATCGGGGGTCTGATTATCGTGGCCGATCGCGTGGATGAATTGATCAAAACCCGCGAAGCCGCCCTAGAAGCATCTCAAGCCAAATCACAATTTCTCGCCAATATGAGCCATGAAATCCGCACGCCTATGCATGGCGTCCTCGGGATGGCGGGGTTGATGCTGCATACAGAACTCACTCCCAAACAGCAGGAATATACAGAAACCATTCGGATTTCTGCCAAACATTTACTGGGAATTATTAACGATATCCTCGATTTCTCCAAACTGGAAGCCGGAGAAATGCACTTAGAAACCTTGGACTTTGACTTATATGAATGTCTGCAAGATGTGGTGAACTTATTTAAACCTCAAGCAGAAGACCAGGGCCTAATCTTAAAACTGCATTGTGAGGAAAATCTGCCCCGATTTGTGCGGGGTGACCCCAGCCGGTTGCGCCAAATTTTACTCAATTTAGTCAGTAATGCAATTAAATTTACCCCCTCCGGTTCTATTTCCCTAAAAGCTAAACTCGATGGAAAAACCAACCGCAAGACGCAGGTTTATTTTCAAGTCACCGATACGGGAATCGGAATTCCCCCGTCCGCCCAAGCTAAACTGTTTCAATCTTTCTCCCAAGTCGATCCTTCCACCAGTCGTCAGTATGGCGGAACGGGCTTAGGACTGGCAATTTGTGAGCAATTGGTCTCGATTATGCAGGGGAAAATTGGTGTCACCAGTGAAGTTAATCAGGGTTCAACTTTTTGGTTTACCCTGCAATTTCAGCCGGCCAATGGTCGTCGGAAAACGACAGGGGAATCTCCAGAAGCAATAGAGTGGGATTCCTTAGAAAAAACGGGCGATCGCTCTATGTCCCCTGGAAAAAAAGACCTGAAAATTTTGGTGGTAGAAGATCACTTAATCAATCAAACTGTTATACTGTCTCAGCTTGAATCCCTCGGCTACCAGGCAGACTGTGTGGCGAATGGTCTCGAAGCACTCAAGTGCCTAGAAGCCCAAAATTATGATATTGTCTTGATGGATTGCCAGATGCCTTTGATGGATGGTTATACCGCGACTCAGGAATTACGTCGGCGAGAGGGGAATCAAAATCGCACCGTTGTGATTGCCTTGACTGCCCATGCCATGAAAGCCGATCGCGAGAAATGTTTAGCGTCCGGCATGGATGACTATTTGAGCAAACCCGTGGATGAAGAGGATTTAGCCCGAATCGTACAGCGATGGGCTCAGAAAATTCCTCTGAGTCCAGTGAGTCATTCCCTTGGGGCGACAGACTCAGAATTGGCGGAATCCGGTGCTCTCGTCCCTGTGAATTCAATCTATTCCTCTACCGTTCATGGCAATGGTTCGGGAATCAACTCCCCGGATTTAACCCTCCCGATCGATCGCGATCGCCTGGAAAAAATCTCTCGGGGTAAAATCTCGGTCAAACGGCAACTGCTGCAAATGTTTCTAGAAACCGCCTCCCAAGATTTACAGCCGTTAGAACGGGCGATCGCCTCCCAAGACTATTCTCAGGTGAAGCATTTCGCCCACCGCCTCAAAGGTTCTGCTGCAAATATGGGGGTTCCCATTCTCTCCGATCGCGCCAAGGAACTGGAAGAAATGGCCTGTCAACAAAGTCTGGAGGGTTCCACTGAACTCTTAGACTCGTTTCGTGAACTCCTCGATGCGGTGGATGTATTTATTGAAACGGAACTGACTTGATGATTGCCCTTTTTTAGAACAATCTTCCGTTTTTCGTTCACGCAGTCGCCCACTGTTCTAAGGCAGAAGTTGGCGATTCCCGGTTCTCCCCTTGTAACCGAATGGTTGCAGATTCTGCTTCCTCCTTTCCCCTCTCGGCAGTGGCATCCTGACGCAAAGGCAGAACAATTTTAAACTCCGTGCCCTGTCCCAAAATTGAGCTACAGGTAAACGACCCTTGATGCTTCTCGACAATAATTTGATAGCTAATTGACAATCCCAGTCCCGTCCCTTTGCCCATTGGTTTGGTGGTGAAAAAAGGTTCAAATAGTCGGTCCTGAATCTCCCTGGGAATTCCTGGACCATTATCAGTGATTTGAATGACCAGGGCATCATTCTGGAGCTCGGTGTGAATCGAAATCCTGGGGGCCCGAGGGGTCCGACTTATTTGGGGCGATCGCCCACAGATTTCTCCGCTTTCAAATCCAGAGGAATTCCCAAGTTCCAACGCATCGATCGCATTGCCAATCAGATTAATAAAAACTTGATTGAGTTGTCCAATACAGCATTCTATTTCCGGTACGTTCCCATAATTTTTGACGACTTGAATTTGATTCGCTTTTAGCCGATGCTGTAAAATTACTAAACTACTCTCAATCCCTTGATGAATATCAACCTGGATTCTTCGTCCCTGGTCCATCCGGGAGAAATTCCTCATATCATTAGAAATTTCTTGGATGCGATCGACCCCCACTTGCAAAGACGACATTAAATTCGGTAAATCTTCACAGATAAACTCCCAATCTATCTCCTGAATAAACCCTTTAACCTCGGGAGTCGGGTCTGGATTTGACTTTTGGTAAAGTTCCACCAGGTCTAATAAATCCTCAGTATATTGGCGAGCATGAGTAATATTACCCGCAATAAATTGCAGGGGATTATTGATTTCATGGGCAATCCCAGCCACCAACTGCCCGAGGGCCGACATTTTTTCGGCATGAATCAGTTGAGTTTGGGTATTTTGCAGGTTTTCTACTGTTTGCCGGAGTTCTTTCGTGCGTTCCTCAACTCGCTGTTCTAAACTTTCATGCATCAATTGCAGTTCCCGATAGGCTTCCTGCTGTTTTAAAAAATTAATATAAGCCTTGGAGTGATAGCGGATCCGGGCAATCAACTCAATGGGATCCGGAAATTTGATTAAGTAGTCACTGGCACCTGCTGCAAATGCTTCTCCCTTGAGACTGACTTCTTCCTTCGTAGAGAGGACCAACACTGGAATTTCCCGAGTTTGGGGATTCGCCCTCAAAAAGCGGAGTACCATTAATCCATCAATTTCGGGCATGACTAAATCCAGTAAAATTACGGTAGGCGAACATTCAATTGCCATCGGAATCGCCCGAACTGGATCGCCACAGTAACAAAACTTAATATCGGTTTCAGACTCAACTGTTCGCCTTAAAACCTCTCCAACTATAGGGCGATCATCGATTAGTAAAATTGTGATCGGATAGTTTTTTTGCGAAAAATATGGGGTGATTTGTTGTGAAGCTAAATGTTTGCCTAGTGGTTCTTTCATTGCTTTAATCCCGGGATTTTATTACACAAATGATTTATCCAAAACTTGACTGAGAAATACCGTAATTTCACTGAAATTACCGAATTGATTTCTGAGCTATGTCGGATTGATTTATCTTTTTAATTTTTCAAACTCGTTAAACATACTATCAAGGTACATTGACCTATCTTGCTAGAAAAAAGATGGTTTTAAACCCTGATTTATTAACTATATCAAAAAAAATCGCAGCTATCTATAAATTGGGTGGGTATAACTGATGATCTGAGGTGCAAATCAGAAAAACTTGGACCCGAGGCTGAGGATTTTTCAACGGTTTTATTACCACAAAAAGGGATATTTGTCAAGCATTGGGGCGACCAAGCAGCCCAGTTTTCCCAAGGTTGGACCTCTAGTTTGCTGGAAACATCGGAAACCTGTTTAACGGGGAAGACTCTGCCATTGATTCTAATGAAGCGCGTTAAATGGATGAAGCAATGGAACAGAATTTCCCAGAAACGGGAAAAAGGCGATCGCCTCCTTCTTAAGGGTAGGGCTGTTTCATTCTCCCAGCCCAATTAATTTTGCATTGTTCAATCACTTTATCTGGCCGGGGATACAGGCATATTCCCCTCCCATGGAGGGGTGTCCCCAAGGGACGGGGTGGTGTCTTGATTAGGAAGAGACAGATACTTTTGAGTAAAGAAGCAGCGCTCAATACTTGATTACTAGCTAGAATTTACCACCCCGCCCCTGCGGGGCACCCCTCCACGGGAGGGGAATTTTGGGGCAGATTCCCCTCCCGTGGAGGGGTGTCCCGAAGGGACGGGGTGGTTTCTATTTTTTAGTTTCAACTTAGGAAATCAGGCCAAAAACCCTTGTTCTGTGAAGCTTACAGGGCCAGGAAAATTTGACAATGAAACAGCCCTACCCTTCTTAAAGGGCGTTGGGGGGATCAATCCTTTTTTTTGCAAGAGGTCTAATCATCAAAGGGTGGGGGATTCCCCACCCTCTGATTGACTTACATGGACTTACAAGGAAGTGCCACATTCACTACAACACTTGTGGCTGGCGGGGTTGAGATGACCGCAGGCGGAACAAGTGAGTTGATTGCTCACGGCAGACTCCTCTAAGTGAGGGTGCAATCCCAGCATCCGATCGTTGCCGGTACCGGGGACCACCATTGGATAGCAGTCTTCGTTGCGGGTGACCCGGATATCCAGAAGCATGGCCCCATCATGGGCGAGGAATTGGGCGATCGCCCCAGGGAGTTCTTCGCGCGATCGCACTGCTAAACTCTTGATGCCATAGATTTCCGCTAACTTGGCAAAATCCGGCGTTCCTTTCTCCAAATTCGTCGCTTCATAGCGATCGCCATAGAACAAATGTTGCCACTGGCGGACCATGCCTAACCAGCCATTATTCAAAATGGCAATTTTCACCTTAATGCCATACTGGGCGATCGTCCCGAGTTCCTGCATATTCATCTGGAAACTGCCATCGCCGCTAATACAGATCACCTCTTCATCCGGGAGGGCTTTTTTCACCCCCACTGCTGCGGGTAATCCATATCCCATCGTCCCTAACCCACCACTGGAGATCCACCGACGCGGCCCATTTTTCAAAAATTGGGCGGACCACATTTGATGCTGACCCACATCGGTGGTATAGTAAGCCGTCGGTGCATGACGCCCAATTTCCGCAATCACTTCTTGGGGAGATAAGCCATCTGCCGGAGTGGGAATTTCTAGGGGATATTCGTGCCGCCACTGTACTAGGCGATCGCGCCAGGGTTTCGTTTGTGCTTCCTCCACCCCATTGCCTAATTCCCGATTGCGGTGCAATAAATCAATCAACACCTGTCGCACATCCCCGACAATCGGCACATCAGGTTTGCGGTTTTTCCCCACCTCCGCCGGGTCGATCTCAATGTGAATCACCTTGGCATTCCGGGCAAAATCCTCTAACTTGCCTGTTACGCGATCGTCAAAGCGAGCACCGACAGCAATCAATAAATCACAAGCACTCACCGCAAAGTTCGCATAAGCGGTCCCATGCATCCCTAACATTCCGAGAGACAGGGGATGATGCTCATCAAAGGACCCTTTCCCCATCAAGGTAGTACAGACGGGGAGATGGAAATGTTCGGCGAGTTCCAAAATTTCCGCATGAGCACCGGAGGCGATCGCCCCACCACCCACATATAATAAAGGACGCTCTGCCTCCCGAATCAAACTCAAAGCGCGATCGATTTGCCGGTTGTTGCCTTTCACCGTCGGACG
This sequence comes from Oscillatoria sp. HE19RPO, assembly GCF_024220515.1. Classification (GTDB taxonomy): domain Bacteria; phylum Cyanobacteriota; class Cyanobacteriia; order Cyanobacteriales; family Laspinemataceae; genus Laspinema. The sequence continues at coordinate 4,209 of NZ_JAMXOT010000267.1, read as the reverse complement.
GTATCCAGGCAAACTGACATTCCCAGGTTGTACCGGAGTATAGTCAAACTCCTGAGAACCCACATCTTTCGGAACATCAATCAAAACCGGGCCCGGTCTTCCCGTACTCGCCAGATAAAACGCCTCGGCAATAATTTGTGCCATATCCTTGGGATCGCGCACGACATAAGAGTGTTTGACAATCGGTAAAGCGATCCCGAAAATATCGATCTCTTGAAACGCATCACTGCCGATCGCCGCCCGAGGCACCTGCCCCGTAATCGCCACCATTGGCACTGAATCTAAATAAGCCGTAGCGATCCCCGTCACAAGATTCGTTGCACCGGGTCCAGAAGTGGCCAAACAGACCCCCACCTTCCCCGTAGCCCTTGCATAGCCATCTGCTGCATGAGCTGCACCTTGTTCATGTCGGACCAAAATATGCTGCATTTCTCCAGCCGCTTCGGCCTTATAGAGTTCATCATAAATCGGCAGGTTCGCGCCACCTGGATACCCAAAAATATGCTTGACACCGTGGCGTTTCAAACTATCAATTAAGGCAAAAGCGCCGGATACGCGCTTGACTTCTACACTGGTTGCTTGCACGGGATACCTCTGCTCTTTTTTGCTACTTCGGGATTGTTTTACTCAGCTTTTTTGTGCTAGATCCTACAGTTTCACCACACGAATCCCGATTTTTTTGGCTTAGGAAAGAACGATAAACGTTTGATAGCGTGCAGTTCTGTTTCCTACGACACGCTTATCACCTAATTGGGGCGATCGCAGTTTATTTCTGCTGCGTACCCACAACTGGTGGTAACCTTTATTTCTCAATTACAATCATGCCCTAAATTTTAGAAAAAAGGATTAATCTTGATATTTATTTAACAACTGGAGGGCAGATGCCGAAGACTTCCGTGGGTAGTCTTGATAACAAAGAGCTTTGAATCCGCCCCCTACCTAGTTTCTGGTCCCTGCAATCGATTAGAAACCGGGTTTCTTTCACAGATCTCTGGATGAGCAACCAATTTGGGCAAGAAACCCGGTTTCTGGTCCCTGCAATTGGTTAGAAACCGGGTTTCTTGCGGCTAATTTGGCTATCAGTCACTAATCTAGGACAGAAACCCGGTTTCTGGTCCTTAACCGGGCATTGTGAGACGATCGGGATGAGGATTGTTGCTACAGATTCATAGGGGTACAAATAACTGACAACTTCTTTCCGTGGGTTTGTTCACCTCACTCAACCGAGAGGTGACAAAGCGATCGAGCCAATTTTCCAGATAAGCGCGGTTAGCTTGCTGTTGTTCCGGTTCCTTCGTGTCTAAGGGATGAGGTGCCAGACCCTTAATCGCGGCAGTGGTGACGCAAAACATCGATTTCTGAAAACTTTGGCAAATTTGCACCCGCAGATCGTCTTCTCCCCGACAACTATTGCGATACACCTCATGCAAATAGTCCGGTAGATAGTGCCGCATATCTTGCATCAACAAAGTGGGAGGAATTCCCGCTGCACCCGTGGGTAAGGGGTCCGCATAAAGCGCGCCATAACTAAACTGCCGTTGAAACTCAGGAATTTGATGCGCTTGAGCATTATAAGAAATCGTCCCCGGAAACGGAGTGCCTCGGAAAAAGACCGCCTCAACATAAGGCACCGCTGTATCCGCTAGAAAGGTTAGTCCCGCTTCTTTGGGCAGAATATCATAAACCCGATCCCCTATTTTCACGGAATAAGTAATGGGGGTACTGGCATCGGCAACTAAGCCATTTAGGATATGATTAACCACTTGAGAAATGGAAGTAATTTCTCCCGCATCATAGCCGTCGCTCAGAGAGATGAACATATCGCTCATGATCCGCCAAAACTGGCCCAAGGCACTGTAGTAAGCAAGCTGGCGTACCTGTTCAAGCAAAAATTCAGGAAAGAGCTTGTTTAAGCCCAAGATAACCGGATTAAACTTAAACTGCCGCTGAATTGCTGCTTCAGCGAGTTGCTTAAATTCCGGACTATCCACATACTCATCTAGGCCGCCGCCGCCATGCCAAAACATGGCTTTCATGCAATATTCGGCATATTCAAAATTAATGCGATCGTGGAACCAATGTCGAAATAATTTGGGGAATGAAAATTCTCCATTAAAGTATTTGAAAAATGGAAATAATACCAGAAATTGATGGTTTGCAATATAAATTAAATTGCGAGAATAGGCATCTAAAACGACGCCATAGCTTTTGAGGATTCCCACCACTTCTATCAAATTTTCGGGAGAATCCGGGAGCAAATCACCCCCCGCTTCTAGGCGTTCGATATATTCAATTAAAGGATGGTTAGAATCTTTTATTTTTGATAAGGTCATTTTTTGTGTTCTCCTAAATCAATAGCAAGGGAAATTATTTAATAGGGTACGAATTTAATTTTGGTTTCCTCTATCATGACAGCCAAACTGAGGGGAAAGAAACCCCCGGGAGGGTGAAGTTAAACCCGACGGCAGAGGGTTCAACCTCCACCCGTCGGTTTAAATTTCAGGGATTGAGGGAGAAGAGGGTGGGGATACGGGATTCATCGGCAGGGGCGATCGCCTCTGGGTGAACTACTGCACTCAGGGTAGGCCGTCCCAGACTCAAGGCTGTAGCTGCGGTTTCACTATAAGCAACCAAGCCACTGGGAAGCAAGCCTAAAATCACGACAAACACCGCTAAGACGATCGCCGGAATGCGATCGGACCACTGCACCGGCGGCAAATTCACCACCTGCTCAGACAACCGACCAAAAAAGGCCCGGTTAATCAGCAACAAGAAATAAACCGCCGTTAACCCGGTCCCAATCATACTCAACAGCGTTTGCACCGGAAACACGGGTAAGCTGCCGCGAAAGATAATAAACTCCGCAATAAATCCCGCCATCCCGGGAATCCCCGCACTCGCCATCACCGCCAGCACCATCAAGGACCCAATCATCGGCAACCCGCGTTCTGGATTCAACAACCCATGCAACACGCGCAAGTCCCGAGTCCCCGCTTTCTTGTAAAGCACCCCAACCAACAGAAACAGTAAGGCCGAAATCAATCCATGACTGACCATTTGGAACACTGCGCCGACAATGCTCACCGGCGTATTAGCAGCACAAGCCAGGAGAATATACCCCATGTGGGCCACGGAACTAAAGGCCACCATTTTTTTCATATCAGTTTGGGAAATGGCACTAAACGCTCCATACAGAACGCTCACCACCGCCACCGTGGCTAACCAAGGAGCCCAATAAGCCCAAGCATCGGGAAATAAACCGACTCCAAAGCGCAATAATCCGTAGGTTCCTAACTTCAACAACACCCCGGCTAACATCACCGAAATCGGCGTCGAGGCTTCCACGTGAGCATCGGGTAACCAGGTATGGAAAGGAACAATCGGGGTTTTGATGGCAAATCCGATTAATAAAGGCGCTAACAGCAGCAGTTGCGATTTTAACGGCAATGATGCACCGGCAAAGGCTTGATAAGCAAAGCTATCGGCATGGGTGAGCCAAACCAAGCCTAAAAATGAGGCAAGAATTAAGATCCCAGAAATAGCGGTATAGAGTAAAAACTTGGTGGCTGCATAACCCCGCCTTGCTCCCCCCCAAATGGCAATGAGCAGATAAAGAGGGATGAGTTCGATTTCATAGAACAGGAAAAACAGCAGTAAGTCTTGAGCGAGGAAGGCACCGGCAACACCGGCATTCAGCAGCAAGATTAAAGCGTAGTACAATCGCGGACGGGTAATCGCCTCGTTGGTACTGTAGAGGGCGATCAGGGTAAGCAAACCATTTAAGAGGATTAAGGGTAAAGACAACCCATCTAATCCGAGGCGGTAGCTCAACCCGAGATATTCTAGCCAGGGAAGATTTTCCTCGAACTGTAATCCGACCCCAGTCGGGTCAAATTGACTGACGAGAATCAGAGACCAGATGAAGGAGGTAAAGGCGATCGCCAAGGCAATCTGACGCGATCGCTTTGGGTTCATCTGGTTAGGGAAAAATCCAATCAGAGCAGCACCGATCGTCGGCACCCAGATTAAAGCACTCAGCATCGATAAATTCTATAGGGTCTTTTTAACGGCAATCTATTACGGACGGGGTGAGAGAGTTTGAAAGCATTAGGGATTTAACAGTCCCCTGACTTACACCTTTCTTCTAAATGTGGCCTGACTTACGCCTATTTTCCAAGCCATCCGTCAATGTAGGGGCGATTCGCGAAT
>NZ_JAMXOT010000266.1 GCF_024220515.1 Oscillatoria sp. HE19RPO | reverse complement strand
AGGAAGTTTAGCCAACAGCATTCCCATTGCACAAGTGTTACTAATGCCAGCAAAGAGTAAACCGGCCCCCACAAACCCACTCAGAAATAAAAACCCCGGGTTCACAAAATAACCGAGAAACGTCCCGGTAAACACCAGAGTCCCGGCCACAATTTGCACCTGACGGAAAATAGAAATCGGGGCATTTTTATTCACTTCTACTGGATATCCCGCTTGTTTCCAGCCGTTAATTCCCCCTTTAAGCTGCATCACCTCGGGAACTCCTGCCGCCAAGAGTTTTTGCGCCGCTTGTCGGGAACGGTTGCCACTTTGACAGTAGAGAACGATATCTTTGTCCCCTTGCAATTTAGGCGAGTTTGGGTCAAATTGAGACAGGGGTAATAGGGTAGCCCCTTGGATATGTTCTCCCGCAAATTCCCCGGGTTCTCGCACATCAATCAGGGTGATTTTTTGCTCGCTTAATCCCTGTTTCAAGGTCAGGGCGTCAATATCAAGCAGTTGGTTCGTCTGATTTGCAGTCATAGTTAGCCTCGGCTTCCGTTAATTCAATATGAAAAAATAAATAGAAGGAGTCTCTTGATAGAGGGTAATTCTAGTAGACAACCCTTAACATGATGGGGGACTGGCTTGACCTGAACGGGTAAACAATCCACCTCGGTTGGTTGTTTCTTTTATTATAGAACATTACCCCAGAAAACTGTCAAGTTTTAGGCTCATAATCGTGTTCTGGAGTCAGGAAATTTTGATAAAACGTTAAATCCTATTTAATCCAGAGAAAAATTCAGCGAGTCGTGCCAAGGTGATCCAAAAAAAGCTCCCCAACTTGGCTAGTTCGGGAGCTAAAGTAATTAGGAAGCTATGAGGATTAAAGGCAAGATGCAGAAAATCAGATTAACCGTGAATGACCGGAGCAGTTAAGGCGATCGGTTGCACCGAAGCAGCGGCTAAATCAAGGGGGAAGTTATGAGCATTGCGCTCGTGAATTACCTCAATCCCTAAATTAGCGCGGTTAATCACATCAGCCCAGGTATTAATTCCACGACCTTGGTTGTCCAGAATGGACTGATTAAAGTTAAACCCATTCAGGTTAAACGCCATCGTGGAAATGCCTAAAGCGGCAAACCAAATTCCTACCACGGGCCATGCAGCTAAAAAGAAGTGCAAGCTGCGGCTATTGTTGAAGGACGCATATTGGAAAATCAGGCGACCAAAATAGCCGTGAGCGGCAACAATGTTGTAAGTTTCTTGTTCTTGTCCGAACTTATAACCGAAGTTAGTCGATTCGTTTTCACTGGTTTCGCGAACCAAAGAAGAAGTCACTAAAGAACCGTGCATAGCGGCAAATAAAGCACCACCAAATACACCGATCACACCGAGTTGATGGAAGGGGTGCATGAGAATATTATGCTCGGCTTGGAACACAATCATAAAATTGAAGGTTCCAGAAATTCCTAACATCATCCCATCGGAAAAACTCCCTTGACCGATTGGATAAACTAACAGCACTGCGGTGGCAGCGGCAACGGGAGCAGAAAAGGCGACGGGAATCCAGGGACGCATTCCCAGGCGATAGCTGAGTTCCCACTCCCGACCCATATAGGCGTAAATGCCAATCAAAAAGTGCAGGACAATCAGTTGATATGGGCCACCGTTATACAGCCATTCATCTAAAGAAGCGGCGGACCAAAGGGGATATAAGTGCAAGCCGATCGCCGCAGAAGTCGGAACAATAGTGGCCGTAACAATGTTATTGCCGTAGAGCAAGGAACCGGAAACCGGCTCACGAATCCCATCTAAATCGACGGGAGGAGCGGCAATAAATGCCAGGACAAAGACGATCGCTGCCGTGAAAATGGTGGGAACCATTAACACTCCAAACCAGCCAATATACAGCCGATTTTCGGTGCTAGTAATCCAGTCGCAGAATCGGGACCAGAGGCTATTCCCACTGGGAAAAGAGACGGTTGTTGTCATAGCCGTAATATCTCTAAATGGAATAAGTGCGTTACCTTTTGCTGCGGGTCAAATTTGAGTGCAGCAGGCAACAATCGCAATATAACTAAATAGCGATGCAATTGTCAAGTAGTTTAGCCAATCTTTTTTTAGGGGAGGTGAAACCCGCATCCGGCGTAGCGTTCCGTAAGGAAAGGGTGGGGCTATACGGACTAGCCCTGTCAAGGTGTGTAGGTAGGGGCGCAATGTGCAGGCCCAAAAGAGGGCTTCGAGCATTGCGCCCCTACAAGAAATAACGATTTTTCGTCTGCCTGGGCTAATTAACAGGGGTTATTTTCCATGCCACTGCATAAACTTAATATAATCCCCCTCAAACCGCGACCCTTTTAACATCCGATTCCAATAAATCCAAGGCATCAGGTGCTTTTTCATGATCCACATCATCCAACGTTCCTTGGCGGGATTGAGCGGAAAACTCGAAATCGGATGACCATTGTACCCATTAAACTCTGCCATAACTGTTTTGTCATAGCCGGTAATTAAGGGACAACAAGTGTAGCCATCATAGCGAGCTTGGAGCGGTTTTGATGCCAAAAATGCCAGTAAATTTTCAGCCAAAACCGGCGCTTGCTTGCGAACTGCGGCCACTGTTTTAGAGGTGGGAAGGGAGGAGGCATCGCCAATTCCAAAGACATTGGGATAGCGGTTATGTTGCAGGGTATCTCGGTCCACATCTACCCAACCATAAGGATTATTGGGCACTGCCAGAGGGCTTTGTTTAATAAAATCAGGGGCGCTTTGTGGGGGGGCAACGTGAATCATATCGTACTTAATGCTAAGTTCATCCACGGGACCGCTTTCGCTGAGAATATCAAAAATTGCTTCTTTGGTTTCTGGGCGAATTTCCTTCAGATTGTGCTGAAATTTGACCTCAATCTCCCGCTCTTTGACGACATTTTCTAAAATGTTGGAATAAGCGGGAACGGAAAACATTTTTGTAGCGGGGGTCAAGAACATGACATTGGAGCGCTCTCGAACTCCCGATTTACTTCTAAAGGTATCATCGGCCATGTACATGACTTTTTGGGGCGCTCCTCCGCATTTAATCGGGGTATTGGGAAAGGTAAAGAGGGCGTTACCCCCTTGAAAGTTTTTAATGGTTTCCCAAGTGTACGGCGCATAAATTGGGGAATAATTGGAGGTAACGCCTTCTTTACCGAGGGCTTGTTTCAGCCCTTTGATTAAATGCCAATCAATTTGAATTCCGGGACAGACAATTAAACAGTCATATTCTATCTCAAGGCCGCTGGCGGTAATGACAGTATTGCCATCGGGGTTGAGTTTTACGGCTTTGTCTTTGATCCAAGTCACGCCTTTGGGCATGACCTCTTTTTGAGGTTTGCGGGTGTCTTCAATCTGAAAAACTCCGCCTCCGGTTAAGGTCCAACCGGGTTGATAATAGTGGATATCTGAGGGTTCGATAATGGCGATATCTAAGGCGGAGTTTTTTGCTAACAGTTGGGAACTGGTGGCAATTCCCGCTGATCCGCCCCCGATCGCCAGGATTTGGTGATGGATGGTTTTGCGAACTTGGGTTTGGGGTTGCGGAATTTGGATTTGGGAAGGGTGTTGTGTGAGGTTGACCATCGTTTTTGTCTTATGCTGAGTATTGTTACTTAAAAAGGCGGGGAGTCCAGGGACTGACTCTAACTCCCGTGGCTCCTTGCTGGCTGGTTGTCAAAAATCTCTTGTTACATTACTATATAGTAGTGGATAGGTAAAAAGCAAGTCGTTTGAATTTGTCGCCACCATCCTGGGGCGATCGCCCCCCAGGAAACCCAGAGACAGACTATCCGCAAGTTAACCGCAGAAATTAACCCCAAGGAGGAACCCGCCATGCTATTCCGCCAACTGTATGACAATGAAACCAGTACATATACTTATTTAATTGCTGACGAAACCACCAAGGAAGCGGTCTTAGTCGATCCGGTTATCGAGCAAGTCGAGCGCGATTTGCAACTGCTGCAAGAGTTGGGATTAACCTTGCGCTACTGCCTGGAAACCCATATTCATGCGGATCATATTACGGGCACGGGAGAATTGCGATCGCGCACCAACTGTCAGGGAGTTGTTCCCGAAAATGCCAGTGCTGCTTGTGCCGATCGCTTCATCAAAGATGGGGAAATTTTGCAAGTTGGGGACATCGAAATTAAGGCGATCGCCACCTGGGGACATACGGATAGTCATAATGCCTATTTTGTCAATGGCGATCGCATTTTAACCGGAGACTCCCTACTAATTCGCGGATGCGGACGCACCGATTTTCAAAGCGGTAATCCCGGCTTACTTTATGATTGTATTACCCAAAAAATCTTCACCTTACCCGATGAAACCTTCGTCTATCCCGGTCACGACTACAAAGGCAGAACCGTCTCCACCATTATTGAAGAAAAAAACCATAACCCTCGGTTTGTCGGCAAAGACCGCGACAGTTTCATCGAACAAATGAACAACCTAAATTTGCCCGACCCCAAGAAAATTGCCGAAGCCGTTCCTGCCAATGAAGGCTGTGGGAAACCCGCCATTGTTTAGGCCATTGGTACAGTGCATCCCCCTCACTCTAAATCTCTCTCCCCTTGTGGGAGAGAGACTTGGAATCCGGTTCCCCAGTTTCTCAGTGAAAATCCGTGAAATCTGTGGTTACCCTACAATTACTCAGGGAAATCACCCTACTTTTTAACCGAGTTTTTTAATGAACGCAATTAAACAGTATATTCCCATTTTAAATTGGGGACTGCATTACCGGCGCGAGTATTTAGTTGGAGATATAACCGCTGGAATTATCGTCGCCAGCTTGCTGATTCCCCAAGGAATGGCATACGCAATGCTGGCGGGATTACCCCCAGAAGTGGGATTATATGCCAGCATTTTACCGCTAATTGTCTATGCTTGTTTAGGAACGAGTAGCAGCCTCTCCGTTGCGCCGGTTGCTGTTGATTCTCTGATGGTTGCTGCTGCTGTTAGCACCTTGGCTGCGGAAAATACGGCGGAATATTTAGGATTAGCTTTAACCCTAGCTTTCCTAGTGGGAATTATTGAAATTCTCCTGGGAGTATTTCGCCTCGGGTTTTTGGTTAATTTTCTGAGTCAGTCGGTGATTTCGGGATTTATTAGTGCAGCAGCTATTTTAATTGGGTTCAGCCAAGTCAAACATTTATTGGGTGTGAGAATTCCCCAAACTGAGTCATTTGTGCAACTGGTTTCCTATTTAGGTGCAGAAGTGGCAAATACCAACGGGGTGACCCTGATGCTCGGGTTAACGGCCTTGGGTATTTTAATCTTTTTTAACAAAAAAGTCAAGGATTATCTGAAACAATGGCGTGTCTCGGAAGCGGCGATCGTCCCGATTACGAAAAGCGCACCTTTGCTGCTGGTGATTGTCAGTTCTCTGTTGGTTTGGGGATTGAGATTAGATGAAATGGCTGGAGTGAAAGTGGTGGGAACGATTCCCCAAGGATTGCCACCCATCTCCCTGCCAATTTTTGATGCAACGACTCTACAACAGTTATTTCCTGCTGCGGTAGCGATTAGTTTTGTGGGGTTTATGGAAGCATTTGCCGTGGGGAGTTTTTTAGGCAGTAAGAAGCGCCAAAAACTGGATGCAAATCAGGAATTAATTGCGTTAGGGGCCGCCAATGCCAGTGCTGCTTTTACCGGAGGATATCCCGTAACGGGGGGATTGAGTCGGTCCGTGGTGAACTTTGCGGCAGGTGCAAATACGGGATTAGCATCGATAATTACGGCCATTGTGATTGCGATTACGGTGATGTTTCTAACGCCGTTATTTTATTTTTTACCCCAAACAATTTTGGCGGCGATTATTTTAGTAGCGGTATCCAATTTGTTAGATTTTGGGACATTAAAACGACTGTGGGGATATGATAAAGGAGATGCGATCGCCTGGAGTGCTGCCTTTATTGCCGTCCTCGCCACCAGCGTAGAAACCGGAATTCTGATTGGTGCTGCCATTTCCTTGGCCCTGCATCTCTGGCGCACGAGTAAACCCCATATTGCCATTGTCGGACGCATTGAAAATACGGAACATTTCCGGAATATAGAGCGATATCCCGTCAAAACCTGTCCTCATGTTTTAGCCATTCGGATTGATGAGAGCCTGTATTTTGCCAATGCTAAATACTTGCAGACTTATGTACAAAATGCTGTTTCAACCTATCCTGAAATCAAACATTTAGTTTTAATTTGTAGTGCTATAAATGTGATTGATGGCAGTGGGTTAGAAACCTTAAAAAGTTTAATTGAAGAGTTAAAGAGTGTCGGCATCAACTTTTATATGGCCGAAGTCAAAGGGCCGGTTTTAGATAAACTGGATAAAATTGGATTTACCGAATTTATTGGTGGCGATCGCATCTTCCTGACCACCGACATTGCCATGAAAACCTTAGAATGTCAGTAAATACTATACCACAGATTACACAGATTTTCACTGAGAATTTTCTGTGTCAATCTGTGTAATCTGTGGTTACCCCTTTACACAACCAATTTATGACCCAAATTCCGCGCCTGCCGTTTAATTTTATCCGACAAACCCCCGTGTTTGGAAATAACTTTTCCCACAAAAATTACCCCAATGGGTTTGGCCCCCAACATTTTCGCTAATGTTTTCAAACTTTTAATTGCACCGGATAACCAACGGGCAATAAACCCAGGCATCGCAGTCGCCGAAATCAGTACCGCCTTCTTACTCGCTTCGGACTTTCTCATTTGTGGCGATGGCGTATTCCAGGGCCAATATCCATAACAAATACACCGTTCTAAAAACCGTTGAGTCAGGGCATTAATATTCCCAAAATTAACCGGCGCACCAATTACTAAAGAATCCGCTGCCTCAACTTCCTGCAAAATCCCATCCATCTCATCCTGGAGTACACAGTCCCCTCTTTCCGGTCCCGGTTCCTGTAAGCAAACCCGACAATTTGTACAAAACTCAATCTGGCGGTCCTGCAAATAAATCTTGGAAATTTCTGCACCCTGATTCTCCGCTTCTGCCAGCACCTCACTCACCACCGTATCAATCGTCCCGCCCTTGCGATAACTGCCCACAATTCCGACAACTTTCTTTCCGCTACTCATCCTTTTTTCCTCCTGTTCTCCTCTCTGTGTCAATCCGTGAAATCCGTGGTTCCCCACAAAAAAACCCTTCAAGAAACAGCAATCCGAAAACCAGCGATCGCCTCTTGAGAATCCGGTTCCTTCCCAAACCGTTGCGCCGCCCGAGAATACCACGGTAAATCATGCCAGGACCCGCCACGCAGTATCCGAAATTCTGGATTTCCTCCAACTTCCCAGGCACTGCCATCTGTCGGCGCACCCTCATAACTATTATGCCACAAATCCTGACACCATTCCCAGAGATTGCCATGCATATCCACCAATCCAAACCCATTCGCGGGAAAACTACCCACTGGAGTGGTTTGGTGGTGAGGAATTCCTGTCAAAATTTCATCATAATTCCCTAATTCGGCGGTAATTTTTTCACCAAAATAAAACGGTGTAGAGCTTTTGGCGCGACAGGCATATTCCCATTCCGCTTCCGATGGCAGACGATATCTCCGACCCGTTTTTTGCCCCAGTCGGTGACAAAATTCTACCGCATCATGCCAGGAGACATTTTCCACAGGTAAATTGTCTTGCTGCCAAGTGGAAGGATTGTTTCCCATGACTGCTTGCCACTGTGCCTGAGTGATGGGAGATTGACTTAAAAAGAAGTCTGGCAAAGTCACAGAATGTTGAGGACCTTCACTGTCATATCGTTCTAATTCTGTAGGAGGGGAACCCATCAAAAAACTCCCCCCAGGAATTTGGATTAAATCAATACCAATACCCTTGACTAGGGTTTCCCTAAAATAGGGGACTTCTTTGCAAACTTTTTGAATAATTTCTCCGGTTTCATTCACCTGAACCGTGGTAAATTGCCAGGAAGAAAGTTGGAGAATTTGTGGTGCTTGTGCTTTAGCCATTTTTCCCCCAAAATTGGGACCCGCTACAGCAGCTAAAAAGCCGAGACTGGATAACCCGCCTAATTTCAAGAAGTGGCGGCGAGTCAAGGGATGAGCAGGTTTTTTGGACGGATTGACTGTTTGGGATGGATGCATAGTGATTTAAGAAGGTGCTATGGGGTAAGGTTCTGGATAGTCCTTATTTCAAGGGATTTATTTCTCAACCCGATAAAATTTAGCGGGTTGGGTAAAACTAGCGCAGGGGTACAGGAGTTTGGCGCTAGAAAATGGAGGATTTGGAGTTGGGGTTGAGGGGTAGAATATGTTGAGTTAATAGAAGCAGTCGCCATGATAGAAGATTTTACCCTAACCTGTCCGATTCCGATTTCTCAATATCCTCATGTATTGTTAGCGCATGGGGGTGGGGGGACCTTGATGCGCCAGTTGATTGAACGGATGTTTTTGCCGGTGTTTGGGACAGCGGATGGGGTTCCCCATGATTCGGTGGCGTTGACGTTGCCGGGAACTCGGATTGCGATGACGACGGATTCTTATGTGATTCGTCCCCTATTTTTTCCCGGTGGGGATATTGGTTCCTTGGCGGTTCATGGGACGGTGAATGATTTGGCGATGAGTGGTGCTCGTCCTTTGTATCTGACGGCAGGGTTTATTTTGGAGGAGGGGTTGCCAATGGAGACTCTGTGGCGGGTAGTGCAGTCGATGCAAGCGGCAGCAGAGAAGGCGGGGGTACAGATTGTGACGGGGGATACGAAGGTGGTCGATCGCGGCAAGGGAGATGGAATTTTTATCAATACTGCCGGGGTGGGGATGATTGAACATTCTCAGGCGATCGCGCCGCAGTCGGTGCGTGAGGGGGATGTGTTGTTGATTAATGGGGATTTGGGACGACATGGGATTGCAATTATGGCAGTCCGTGAGGGGTTGGAGTTTGAAACGACGATTGAGAGTGATTCAGCGGCGATCGCCTCCCTTGTCTTACAGTTACTGGATGCTGGCATTGAAATCCATTGTTTGCGGGATTTGACTCGCGGGGGGTTATCCAGTGCGTTAAATGAAATTGCAGCATCGGCAGGGGTGGGGATTGCCATTGATGAACGGGCGATTCCGGTTCAAGAACAGGTCCGGGGTGCTTGTGAGATTTTGGGATTTGACCCGCTGTATGTGGCGAATGAGGGGCGCTTTGTGGCGTTTGTTCCGGCAGATTGTGCGAGTCGCGCTTTGGAGGTGATGCAGTCGCATCCGTTGGGGGTAGATGCGGTGGCGATCGGGACGGTGACGGGGACGGGTCAGGGTTTGGTGACGTTGCGGAGTCAAATTGGCGCGAGTCGGATTCTGGATATGCTGAGTGGGGAACAGTTGCCTCGGATTTGTTGAACGGGGAGGGGGGGATAACGACTGAAGTCGTTACTACGAACTTAAGAGTACGACTGAAGTCGTTACTACGAACTTAAGAGTACGACTGAAGTCGTTACTACGAACTTAAGAGTACGACTGAAGTCGTTACTACGAACATCCCCCCATCCCCCAAGGACAAATGACAAATGACAAATGACCAAGGACAAATGACAAATGACAAATGACCAATGACCAATGACCAAGGACCAATGACCAAGGACCAATGACCAATGACCAATTCTTAAGTTTATTTTAAGAGTGGATTTCGGTAACTTTAGCAACGGTTTTGTTTTTAAAATACCCCGTATGGGTTTGGGTAATTTATGAATTGGTCGCCGATGATGGCCGATCGCTTTCTTCTTAACTTTGGCAACTTTTTGATTGTTAAACTAAGCACCTGTCTATCCTTGGGAATAGACTCTAGACAGTTCTATTTCCAATTGTCTAAAAATTATCAAAATTTCCAGATTTTTAAAATTTAACCTTCTCTTAAGAAGTTGATAGGGATTGTCGCTTTAGGGATGAAATTAGCGGTAAACAGGAAGACTCAGGGGGGATGCGTGGGTTAATCTTGACAGTATTTGTCAGGGATACGGGAGAATTCTGAAGGGGGTAAAAATTATGGCGGGTTTCTCTATTTTCCATGATAGAATCAACAACTTGGATTAAAGCCCTGTCCAGAGCAGGCTTAAAAAAACATTACAAAAATTTATAGAAAAAATGTAAATGTTTTATAGTTAAGCGGTACAGTAGAGAAAGAACAGCGGGAGGGTAGAGAAAAGGGTCAAGGGGTAAGGTCTAGTCCGTGACTAACGGGAAAGTTAAGGGAGGAAGGAACGATTCAGTGCCAGGAGATAACGGTTTAGAGTAAGGATATAAGCTATGCAATCAACTGCGGCAAAGAGCGACGACCAAGAAAAATCCGCCCCGAAGGAAAAAAAAGCGGCAAAAGAGCATCCGAGTGGGGATAAGCGCTTTAAGGTGCTAGATATCACGATGAAGCGGAATCAGTATCGACAAGATGCGCTCATCGAGGTCCTGCACAAAGCTCAGGAAGCGTTTGGGTTTCTGGAAGAAGATGTATTACTTTATGTAGCGCGAAATCTGAAGCTGCCGTTAAGTCGGGTTTACGGGGTGGCGACATTTTACCACTTGTTCTCCCTGAAACCCAGTGGATCACATACTTGCGTGGTCTGCTTGGGAACCGCCTGTTATGTGAAAGGAGGGGGTGAGGTACTCGCTTCCCTGGAGAAAAAGACGGGGATTCAGCAAGGGGAAACCACGGAAGATGGTGAGGTTTCCTTAATCACGGCCCGCTGTGTGGGGGCCTGTGGAATTGCGCCGGTGGTGGTGTATGACGGAACTGTAGCTGGGAAACAGACATCGGAACAAGCACTCGACCATATTAAAGGATGGATCAAGTAGGGTGAGAGAGTTAGAGGCAAGGAGAAGGTTTCACCCATTGATTTAGACAACCCTCCTCCTTGAACGGCAGAAAGCGAGAGGTTAGAACACTATGGATTTAGCGGAACTTCGGGAGATTGGCGAGAAGGAACGGACTGCCCAGAAACCTGTTCGGGTACATTGTTGTACCTCGACGGGATGTCAGGCGGCGAACTCCCTAGGGGTAAAGAAGAATTTAGAACAGACTTGTAAAGAGAAGCAGATGGGCGATCGCGTCCAAGTGGTGGGCGTGGGTTGTATGGGATTTTGCGGGCGGGGCCCGTTAGTCCAAATTGAGGCCCAGAATAAACTCTATGAAGAAGTGACCCCATCGGATGCCGCCAGCATTATTGAGGCGATCGATGGCGGGACCGCAAGTGCAGCAGAAGGGGACCCGGAACATCCATTTTTTGCGCGGCAGATGCGGATTGTCCGGGAAACCAGTGGGAAAATTGACCCAGAACGGATTGAGGAATATATCGCCGTTGGGGGATATGAACCGCTATATAAAGCAATTCATGACCTCACCCCGACAGAAACGATTGATGAGGTGAGTAAGAGTGGATTGCGGGGACGGGGTGGCGGTGGATATCCCACGGGGTTGAAATGGGCGACGGTGGCGAAAATGCCGGGACAGCAGAAGTATGTGATCTGCAATGCCGATGAAGGCGACCCCGGTGCATTCATGGATCGGTCGGTGTTGGAAAGTGACCCCCATCGGGTGTTAGAGGGGATGGCGATCGCCGCTTATGCGATCGGGGCCAGTGAGGGATATATTTATGTGCGGGCGGAATATCCCCTGGCGATCGAACGATTGCAAAAGGCGATTAAACAAGCGAAAAAATACGGAATTCTCGGCAGTCAAATTTTTGATTCCCCCTTTGACTTTAAAATCGAGATCAGAATTGGGGCCGGGGCCTTTGTTTGCGGGGAAGAAACTGCCTTAATTCAGTCCATTGAAGGGGGACGAGGCAATCCCCGCCCGCGTCCGCCCTATCCCGCCCAAGAAGGACTCTGGAAGTCGCCGACGTTAATTAATAACGTGGAAACCTTTGCCAACATTCCGGCGATCGTCCGAGAAGGGGGCGAATGGTATGCCGGAATTGGGACCGAAAAGAGTAAAGGCACCAAAGTTTTTGCCCTCACCGGACAGATTCGCAACAATGGACTGATTGAAGTCCCGATGGGGATTACCCTGCGTGAGATTGTCGAAGAAATGGGCGGGGGTGTCCCCAATGGCAAAGTTAAAGCAGTGCAAACCGGGGGACCTTCGGGCGGTTGTATTCCCGAGTCGATGTTAGATACCTCAGTGGATTATGATTCCCTCGTGAAAATCGGGTCCATGATGGGTTCTGGCGGCATGGTGGTGATGGATGAAAAAACCAGCATGGTTGAAGTTGCCCGATTTTATATGGAGTTCTGCCGGGGTGAATCCTGCGGGAAATGTATTCCCTGTCGCGCCGGGACAGTCCAGATGTATCAAATGCTGACCAAAATCCTGAATAAAGAGGCAACGCTTCAGGATATTGAAAAACTCGAACAACTGTGTGACATGGTAAAAAATACCAGTTTGTGCGGGTTAGGCATGACGGCCCCGAACCCCGTGATGAGTACCTTGCGCTACTTCAAAGAGGAGTATTTAGCCCTGTTGAAAGACAGTCCAAATGGGAAAGTTCCCGCAGGGACAGCAGCATCGGTGATCTCCTAGAAGAGGAAGGGGCAATTTTAAAGTTGCCCCAGTCGCAGCTTATCGATCTAACACAGAGAGAAAAGATATGTCAGTCGTTACCTTAAAAATTAATGGAGTTGACCTCGCGATCGAAGAGGGGACAACCATTCTGGAGGCGTCAAAAGAAGCAGGGATTAGGATTCCCACCCTCTGTCATCTCAACGGCGTCAGCGATGTGGGCGCTTGTCGGTTATGCCTGGTAGAAATTGCCGGGGTGAATAAAATGCTGCCGTCTTGTGTGACTCAAGTGGCAGAAGGCATGGATATCACCACCGACAGCGATCGCCTGCAAGAATACCGGCGGATGATCATCGAGATGCTATTTTCTGAAGGCAATCACGTCTGTGCAGTTTGTGTCGCCAATGAGAACTGTGAACTGCAAGATTTGGCCATTGAAGTCGGCATGGATCACAGTCGATTTCCCTATCGGTTTCCGGAACGCGAAATTGATATTTCCCATAAACAATTCGGCATCGATCACAACCGTTGCATCCTCTGTACAAGATGTGTGCGAGTCTGCGACGAAATCGAAGGGGCTCATGTTTGGGACGTCGCTTATCGCGGAGTGGCCGCCAAAGTGGTTACCGGATTAAATCAACCTTGGGGAAGCGTTGATGCCTGTACCAGTTGTGGCAAATGTGTCGAAGCTTGTCCAACGGGTTCAATTTTCCGCAAGGGTTCTACCGTTGCCGAAATGACTCGCGATCGCAGCAAATTAGAATTTATCGTGAATGCCAGGGAGAACAAACAATGGACAAGATAAAACTCGCGACAGTTTGGTTAGGCGGATGTTCCGGTTGCCATATGTCCTTTCTCGACCTAGACGAATGGTTAATTGAACTCGCCGAAAAAGTCGATATCGTCTTCAGTCCCGTGGCCTCTGATATCAAAGAATATCCCGAAAATGTCGATGTTTGCCTAGTAGAAGGGGCCGTCGCCAACGAGGAAAACATGGAACTCCTCATTGAAGCAAGAAAGCGCACCAAATTCCTAATTTCCTTCGGAGATTGTGCCGTCACCGCCAACGTTCCCGGGATGCGGAATATGTTAGGAAAAGCAGAAACAGTCCTCAAACGTTGCTACCTAGAATTAGGCGACGAAACCCGGCAACTTCCCCATTTTCCCGGCATCGTCCCCGAACTTCTCGATCGCGTCCGTCCCGTCCATGAAGTCGTCGATGTCGATCTATTCATGCCCGGTTGTCCCCCCTCCGCCCAACGGATTCTAGCCACCGTCGAACCCCTCCTCCGAGGTGAATTACCCGAAATGAAAGGGCGACCCATGATTAAATTCGGATAACCCAACCCACAACAGAGAGAGACCCTCTTTCCCCTCGGTCTCCTCTCTCCCCTCCGTGAAAATCAGTGAAATCAGTGGTTAATTAATATGCCTAAAACAATCGTCATCGATCCAGTCACCCGCATCGAAGGGCACGCCAAAATCTCCGTCTATTTAGACGATGCCGGAGAAGTGGAAGATGCCCGCTTCCACGTCGTAGAATTTCGCGGATTTGAGAAATTTTGCGAAGGTCGTCCCATGTGGGAAATGGCCGGAATTACCGCTAGAATTTGCGGAATTTGTCCCGTTTCCCACCTCCTCGCCTCGGCCAAAACAGGGGATAAAATTCAAGCGGTCAAAATTCCTCCTGCCGGGGAAAAATTGCGCCGGATGATGAATTTGGCCCAGATTACTCAGTCTCATGCCTTGAGTTTCTTCCATCTGAGTAGTCCCGATTTTCTGTTAGGATGGGATAGCGACCCAGCAAAACGGAATGTTTTCGGATTGATTGCCGCAGACCCAGATTTAGCTAGAAGTGGGATTCGCTTACGGCAATTTGGACAAAAGATTATTGAACTGTTAGGGGCGAAAAAGATTCACCCCTCTTGGGCAGTTCCTGGTGGGGTGCGATCGCCCTTATCGGAAGAAAGTTGCACCTGGATTCGCGATCGCCTCCCAGAATCCCGGCAAACCATCGAAACCGCCCTAGGATTATTTAAAACCCTCCTCGACCGCTTTTCCACGGAAGTCGAAACCTTTGGCAAATTCCCGTCCTTATTTATGGGATTAGTCGGGAAAGATGGACTTTGGGAACATTACGATGGCAAAATTCGCTTTACCGATAGTGATGGCAATATCGTCGCCGACAATCTCAGCGAGGATGACTATGAATCCTACCTCGGTGAAGCAGTTGAATCCTGGTCTTATCTGAAATTCCCCTATTATAAACCCTTGGGATATCCCAACGGCATCTATCGGGTGGGACCGTTGGCGAGGGTGAATATCTGTAGTCGGATGGGAACAGAGGCAGCAGATAGAGAGTTGCTAGAATTTCGCGATCGGGCCGGTGGCGTTGCGACTTCTTCCTTCTACTATCATTATGCCCGATTAATCGAAATTCTCTGTGCCATTGAACATATCGAACAATTGGTCAATGACCCGGATGTTGTTTCCCTCCGAACTCGCGCCACTGCTGGGATTAATAACCTAGAAGGGATTGGGGTGAGTGAAGCCCCTCGGGGGACTTTATTCCATCATTATAAAGTGGATGAAAATGGGTTAATTAAGAAGGTGAACCTGATTATTGCTACGGGACAAAACAACCTAGCAATGAACAAAACGGTGACGCAAATTGCCCAACATTTCATTCATGGGAATGAGATTCAAGAAGGAATGTTAAACCGAGTTGAGGCAGGGATTCGCGCCTTTGACCCTTGTCTGAGTTGTTCCACCCATGCAGCGGGTCAAATGCCGTTGCATATTGAATTAATTGATGCCAAGGGGACGGTTGTGAATGAGGTTTATCGGCATTAAAAGGGGAGACCTAACCCCCTAACCCCCTTCCCTGGGAGGGAAGGGGGGACCGGAGGGTTTACAAGAGTAGGTTTTTTACCTCCGGTCCCCTCCCCTTGGCAAGGGGAGGGTTAGGGTGGGGTCCTCTTGACGCGCTTAAGCGCGTCAAGGAAGAATGGGTGGGTGGACCGTCATCGTGAGGGGCGATTCCCTACGGGATAGCTCCGCTTACCGCCATCCGGAAGAAAGAGGTTGGACCAGTCTCTATACAGGTGCTTAAACCGTTCAGAGTGAGTGACTTGGCGATCGCCCAAGAAGAACCCCACCCTAACCCGGACCTTGCCAAGGGGAGGGGACCGGAAGAAAGAGGTTGGACCAGACTCTATACAGGTGCTTACACCGTTAAGAGTGAGTGACTTGGCGAGATCGCCCAAGAAGAACCCCACCCTAACCCTCCCCTTGGCAAGGGGAGGGGACCGGAAGAAAGAGGTTGGACCAGACTCTATACAGGTGCTTACACCGTTAAGAGTGAGTGACTTGGCGATCGCCCAAGAAGAACCCCACCCTAACCCTCCCCTTGGCAAGGGGAGGGGACCGGAAGTTCTGAAATTTCAGGTTTTTAAAAGCAGGATTAGGGCCAAATCGGTGAAGAAATAACCGAAGCGGGAGACATCATGACCAAAGAAAATCTCTATTTATGTATGGGTTCTGCTTGTCATCAACTGGGAGTATATGAGGTTTTGCCTCAACTCCAGGAGTTGATTACTCGCTATGACCTAGAGGACAAAATCGAACTGAAAGGGTCGTTTTGCCTTGAGACTTGCAGTGTGGGAATTGTGATGAAATTTAAGGAGAAGGTGTTCACTAAAATTAATCCCGAGAATATCGAGACCAAATTCCAAGAAGAAATTTTACCCAGTATTTTAGCAGTGGTTCAATAGCAATGGTAACTAACGAAAAGACCTTGTGGGAACTCCTGTGGGAGTATGATCCGAATGGATTGATTGTGGTGAATGAAGATATGACGATCGCCGTGGTTAATCCAGCATTTTGCAAAATGTTTCAAGTGACAGCAGATGAAATGGTGGGAAAACCAGCGGTTGCCTTGTTGGGGACCGTGGATGAGTTTCAGCGAGTTTGGGAAAAGAATGAAGTAATTCGGGGGAAAGAGAAAGAATATCCCAAGTACGACCTCTATGTGCGTCAGGTCCTGTTTTCGATTCGGGATCAGAATGCGATCGCCTGCATTATGGTGGATATTACCGATGAGTGGCAACGGAAAAAAGAGTTACTCGAACTGAAGCGAGAAACCGTTGCCAAAGTGAATGAAGTGGTGGATAACCAGATGAAAGTTGCCCAAGAAATTGCCGGGTTGCTGGGAGAAACTACAGCGGAAACCAAAGTCAGTTTATTGAAAATTCTGAAACTGGTTGAGGGGGAGACGCTGTAACATGGATAGTTTCTTAGATATCTTTGATTTAAGTTTAAATAAAAAAGGGGAGGAACTCTGTGGCGATCGCGTCCGGTTTCGCAAGACTCCGGAGAAAACCACCATTGTCCTCTCCGATGGATTAGGCAGTGGGGTGAAAGCGAATATTTTGGCCACCCTCACTACGGAAATTCTCATTTCTATGCTGAATGAGGATGTCCCCTTAGAGGAAGTGATTAAAACGGTGATTGGGACTTTACCGATTTGTCAAGTTAGAAAGATTGCCTACGCTACCTTTACTATTTTACAAATCGATAACCATACGGACCTGTTTAAAGTTATCAATTTTGACAATCCACCTCCCTTTTATTTTGACCAAGGGAAACTGGTCAAGTTAGAGGGAAAAACTGAGAAGATTTTAGAGAAAAAAATTACAGTTTATGAAGGTCGTCTCAAAGAGGGAGATTTTTTAGGATGTATGAGTGATGGCGTCCTTTATGCCGGTTTAGGGGTGGCCTTAAATTTTGGGTGGGGATGGGATAATGTTGCCCAATATATCGAAGGACTCTTTCTAACTCAGACCCGAAATGCTAGACGAATTGTCCAAAAAACCATCGCCGAAACCCATTCCCTCTATGGGGGAAAAATTGGCGATGATGCCACCTTTGTCGGCGTGTATGTTCGCCAGCGCAATCCCCTAATGATTTTCACCGGACCTCCTCTGGAACAGAGTCAAGATAAACAGTATGTGGAACGTTTGTTAACCTTTGAAGGACGCAAAGTGGTCTGTGGAGGAACCACGGGAAATATCGTGGCCAAATATCTGGGAGAAACTATTGAAATGGATATTTCCACCATGCGGCGTGATTTGCCACCCATTGGTAAATTAAGCACAATTGATTTAGTCACCGAAGGGATTTTAACCCTGTCCAAATGTCTGGAAGTTTTAAAAAATTGCAACTGTGATATTACCCGCTTACCCTCCGACCAAAATGGATCCGTATTGTTAGCGAAAGAAATTTTACAAGCGGACTCTATTTTATTTATGGTGGGACAAAAGATTAATGAATTTTATCAGAATCCCTTGCTGCCAAAGAATATTTCTATCCGCCGCAGTTTAGTGGAGGAAGTGGTGAAGTTCTTGCGGGACAAACAGAAGGAAGTTACGTTAGAATATTGTTAAATAGACCACTCAAGAAAATGCTGTCAATGCCACAGGAGTCTCCGGCAATTTTGGCGATCGGATATGGAAATGACCTGCGTCGCGATGACGGCGTAGGACAACGGGTGGCGGAGGAAGTGGCATCGTGGGGATTACCCAAGGTGCGATCGCTGTCTCAACACCAACTCACCCCGGAATTGGCCGACCCCCTCTCTCAGGTAGATTTGGCCATCTTTATCGATGCTTATCCTGCCACAGAGGAACAAGGACTACAAGTGGTCAAACTCAACGGCGATGATTCCATCTCTCCCCAGAGTTTAGGGCACAGTAGCGACCCGTCATCCCTACTGATTCTCGCTAAAACCCTCTATGGCAAGTCTCCCCAAGGGTGGTTAGTGGCCATTCCGGCGATGGATTTCGAGTTTGGGGAGACGTTTTCTGCGATGACGGAACAAGGAATGGCGGAGGCATTAGTGGCGATCGCGGAGTTGATTGAAACTGGGGGTAGAGATGGGGAGGATGGGGGAGATGGGGGAGATGGGGGGGAGTATAGATAACTCAGAATATTATGCATGAAGTTAGTTTGATGGAAAATACTTTGAATATTGCTTTAGATTGTGCTTCGGCACAAAATGCCAGCAAAATTCATCGCCTGAAAATGCGGGTGGGGGACTTGTCGGGAGTGGTTCCAGATGCCTTAGAATTTGCCTTTGATGTGGTGACCCGAGGGACGATCGCCGAAGGAGCAAAATTTGAAATTGAACGAGTCCCGGTGGTTTGTCATTGTTCCACCTGCGATCGCAACTTTGAACCCGTTGATTTGTTTTATGAATGTCCCCATTGTCATCAACTTACCCATCATATCCAAAGCGGACAAGAAATCGAGTTAACATCCTTGGAGGTTTCATAACTGATGTGTACTAATTGCGGATGCAGCGTCGTCGGAGAAGTCGGAATTCATACTCACAGTCATGAAAATGGCCATACTCACAGTCATGAAAATGGCCATACTCACAGTCATGAAAATGGCCATCACCATCACCATCATCATGATGAACCCCATCAAACCATTGCAGTGGGTCAAGCAGTTTTAGCCAAAAATGACCGCCTTGCCGAACGAAATCGGGGCTATTTTATGGCTAAAAATTTGCTGGTTTTGAATGTGCTTTCTTCTCCAGGTTCGGGAAAAACTGCCTTCTTAGAACGGATGGTTCAGGATATCGGCAGTCGCATTCCCACCGGCATCATCGTCGGAGACTTAGAAACTGATAATGATGCGATTCGACTCAGCAATAGTGGGGCATCAGCAGTCCAAATTACCACGGGAACGGTCTGCCATTTAGAATCGGATATGGTCCTGAAAGCGGCCCAACAGCTTAATTTAGATGCCTTAGATTTATTGGTGATTGAAAATGTGGGAAATTTAGTTTGTCCTGCTGCCTATGATCTAGGGGAAGATTTGCGAGTGGTGTTGTTGTCGGTGACGGAAGGGGAAGATAAACCCTTGAAGTATCCGACGATGTTTAAATCCGCGCAAGTGGTAATTATTAGTAAAATTGACATTGCCGAAGCGGTGGAGTTTGACCGGGAGAAGGCGTTAGAGAATATTAGAAAAATAGCCCCGCAAGCAGCAATTTTTGAAGTATCTTCCCGCAAAGGACAAGGAATGACGGAGTGGTATGGATATTTAGAAAAGCATTTGAAAAAGTCTCCAGTCAGTGCAGTATCATGATTTCTCTTTTGTTCGTAGTAACGCCTTCAGGCGTTATCCCTCTAAGTTCGTAGTAACGACTTCAGTCGTTCTCTTCTCTAAGTTCGTAGTAACGACTTCAGTCGTTCTCTTCTCTAAGTTCGTAGTAACGACTTCAGTCGTTCTCTTCTCTAAGTTCGTAGTAACGACTTCAGTCGTTATCTTATCTAAGTTCGTAGTAACGACTTCAGTCGTTATCCCTCTTGAGTACGAACCCGGAAACGATTGAAATCGTTACTACGAACAATCCGGAAACGATTGAAATCGTTACTACGAACAATCCGGAAACGATTGAAATCGTTACTACGAACAATCCGGAAACGATTGAAATCGTTACTACGAACAATCCGGAAACGACTGAAGTCGTTACTACGAACAATCCGGAAACGACTGAAGTCGTTACTACGAACAATCCGGAAACGACTGAAGTCGTTACTACGAACAGGGGAAACGACTGAAGTCGTTACTACGAACAGGGGAAACGACTGAAGTCGTTACTACGAACAGGGGAAACGACTGAAGTCGTTACTACGAACAGGGGAAGTGTTTATGAATTTATTATTGAAATCTCCTATTGTTATGCCTAACTTAACTCGCCTCTCCATCACTGTTCGGGGGGCGGTACAGGGGGTGGGATTTCGTCCTTTTATTTATCGACTCGCTACCGAACTGCAACTGAATGGATGGGTGAATAATTCCGCCCAAGGGGTGTTTATTGAAGTAGAAGGAACCCCCGAACAATTACAAACTTTCTTACTGCGATTGGACCGAGAAAAACCTGCAATTTCCTTTATTCAATCCCTGGAATCCTCTTGGTTAGAACCTGTGGGGTTTACGGAGTTTGAAATTCGTCCCAGTGTGGCGGGGGCAAAAACGGCGGTGGTGTTGCCGGATATTGCGACTTGTCCCGATTGTTTGCAGGAGATTTTTGATTCCCAAAATCGTCGCTATCGTTATCCCTTTACCAATTGTACCAACTGCGGTCCTCGCTATACGATTATTCGAGGATTACCTTACGATCGCGTCAATACTTCGATGCAGGGATTTCAAATGTGTCCCGACTGTCAGGCAGAGTATGAAAATCCCTTAAATCGACGGTTTCACGCCCAACCGAATGCTTGTCCCAATTGTGGTCCGCAGTTGAAATTTTGGACCGAATTGGGGACGGTATTAGCAAGAGGCGATCGCGCTTTAGAAACGGCCATTTCTCGGGTGAATCTCGGTCAAATTTTGGCCGTTAAGGGATTGGGGGGATTTCATCTAATTGTAGATGCGGGAAACTCGAAGGCAGTTCGTCATTTGCGCGACTGTAAGCGTCGGGAAGAAAAACCGTTTGCGGTGATGTATCCGTCTTTGGAACAAGTTCGCCAAGACTGTCAGGTAACGGCAATTGAGGAGAGACTGTTGCGATCGCCGGAATGTCCGATTGTATTATTGCGGCGTTTGTCGGACTCGGATACAAATATCGCCCCAGAAGTGGCCCCGGATAATCCCTATTTGGGGGTGATGTTGCCGTACACACCCTTACATCATCTGCTGTTGGCAGGATTGGGAAAACCTGTGGTGGCGACGAGTGGCAATCTCTCGGATGAACCCATTTGTATCGATGAACAGGAAGCGGGCGATCGCCTCAAAGACATTGCCGATGGGTTTCTCGTCCACAATCGCCCGATTGTTCGGGCGGTGGATGACTCGGTTGTGAGAGTGGTGGCAGGGCGGGAAATGGTGATGCGACGGGCCCGAGGTTATGCGCCTTTGCCGATTTCCCTGAAGGTTAACCCGGATTCTCCCCCCTCTCCCCCGCCCATTTTAGCGGTGGGTGCTCATTTGAAAAGTGCAGTCGCCATTGGGGTATTCCCCCAAATTTTTGTGAGTCAGCATATTGGAGATTTAGAGACACCTCAAGCATTTCAGGCATTTCAGGAGGCGACTGCCAGTTTACAGCAATTGTATGAGGCAACGCCGCAAGTTGTCGCCCGGGATGCCCATCCCGACTATCGTTCTACCCGGTTTGCTGAGGGACTGGCGTTGCCACAAATGGAGGTTCAGCATCATTATGCCCATGTTCTCGCTTGTATGGCGGAAAATCAACTGTTAGAGGAAACAGTCCTGGGAGTGGCGTGGGATGGGACGGGATATGGGTTGGATGGGACAATTTGGGGAGGTGAGTTTCTGCAAGTTTCTCCGACATCTTGGGACCGAGTGGCCCATTTTCGCACCTTTCCCCTGTTGGGAGGGGACAAGGCGGTAAAGGAACCTCGCCGGGTGGCGTTGGGGTTGTTATATGAGGTGTGGGGGAGTCGATTGTTTACCCCAGAGATGAGTCAACAGTGTCCGCATATCCTGGAGGCGTTTACACCGTTGGAGTTGACCCTGTTGCGATCGATGTTGGAGAAACAAATTAATACCCCGGTTACCTCTAGTGTGGGACGGTTGTTTGATGGGGTGGCAGCGATCGCCGGATTGAAATACCAGATTAGTTTTGAAGGACAAGCGGCGACTGCCTGGGAATTTGCCTTAGAAGGTTGGATGACTCAGGATGATTATCCCTTACCCATTCAGACGGGAAACGGGGTGGCGATCGCCGATTGGGAACCGACAATTTTAGCAATCTTAACTGATGTCGGCGATCGCGTCCCGATGGGAATAATTTCGGCTAAATTTCATAATACCTTAGTTGAAGTCATTCTCTCCATTGCCCAATTGGTGGGGCAAGAACGAATTGTCATGACGGGCGGTTGTTTTCAAAATGCCTATTTAACCGAACGGGCGATCGGTCGGTTAAAATCAGAAGGGTTCCGCCCCTACTGGCATCAACGAATTCCTCCTAATGATGGGGGGATTGCCCTTGGACAAGTGGTTGCAGCGTATCGAAATCTGACTCAGGAGTAATTTAGAATGTGTTTAGCAGTACCGGGCCAAATTATCAGTATTAATGAAAATGACGAACCCTTGTTGCGATCGGGCAGAGTCAGTTTTGGCGGCGTGGTCAAAACCGTGAATCTGGCCTACGTTCCCGAGGCGCAAGTCGGTGACTATGCGATCGTTCATGTGGGTTTTGCCTTGAGTATCATTGATCGGGGCGAAGCGGAAGAAACTTTAGATTATTTTAAACAAATCCAAGAAGTCTCTACCTAAATCCAGTAAATACAGGTCTGGAAACACCCGATACCCTCCACGGGGTCGGGATTTTTTTTGTCCTGTTATCCAACCCGTATTGATTTAACACAAGATACCATACTTCATAAATCTTCCGCTAAAATCTTAATAAAAATTCAACATTTTCCTAGGAAATGCCCACTCTCTCAGGGAAAGTTCCTTAGAAAAAAAGGACCGATGAAACCCAGGAAAAATTTTTCAAACAAAATCTCAAAAATATCAGCTTTTAAGATGTTATAATAAAAAAGACAAAACACGCAAGGGTTTGTCTTGATGCAGGTTAAAACCTAATTAAGAAACAAGCTTGTTGCAAAAAACAAGAACTTATGGGCCAGAAGAATTAAACAAATAAAAGGTTGTTTATCTGGACCTATCCAGGGAAAAACCACTGAAAAATGGCTGAGAGGAAAGGAGAAAACTGAGATTCATCAAGTTGCAGATTAGCAAACCAATTTCCGCCTGATTCCCACCATCCATAAACGGGGTAATCTGGCAGCTAGGCGCACATAAACTATAGAGTTGCTCCACAAAGGTTAAACATAATGAGTACAAGAACATTTGCTACCCTAGACGCGAACGAGGCGGTTGCCCGCGTTGCGTATAAATTAAATGAAGTCATTGCCATTTATCCGATTACCCCCGCTTCACCGATGGGAGAATGGGCAGATGCCTGGATGTCCGAAGGGCGTCCGAACCTCTGGGGGACAATTCCCTCGGTGGTAGAAATGCAAAGTGAAGCCGGGGCAGCCGGAACGGTACATGGTGCCTTACAAACGGGTTCCCTGACGACCACGTTTACCGCGTCCCAGGGATTACTGTTAATGATCCCCAATCTCTACAAAATTGCTGGGGAACTCACTTGTTCGGTGATTCACGTGGCCGCCCGATCGCTGGCAGCCCAGGCCCTATCTATTTTTGGGGATCATAGTGATGTGATGGCAGTCCGCAGTACCGGATTTGCCCTGTTATGTTCCGCATCGGTCCAGGAAGCCCATGATTTCGCCTTAATTGCTCAATCGGCAACCTTAAAATCCCGCATCCCCTTCATTCACTTCTTTGATGGGTTCCGCACCTCTCACGAAATCCAGAAGGTAGAACTGTTAGAAGAGGAGGACCTGCGATCGCTGATTGATGATGCGGGAGTCTTCGCCCATCGCGATCGCGCCTTAACTCCCGATCGCCCCGTCTTACGCGGAACTGCCCAAAACCCCGATGTCTATTTCCAAGCCCGGGAAACCGTCAACCCCTTCTATACCGACTGTTCCGACATCGTACAACAGGCAATGGACCAGTTTGGGGAACTCACGGGACGTAAGTATCAACTGTTCGAGTATCACGGTGCACCGGATGTCACTCGCCTGGTTATTTTAATGGGTTCCGGTTGCGAAACCGTCCATGAAACCGTGGATTACCTCAACGCCCAAGGGGAAAAAGTCGGCGTTTTGAAAGTGCGACTGTATCGCCCCTTGGATATGAAGCGCTTGGTTGCCGCTATCCCGGACACCGTTAAGGCGATCGCTGTCTTAGATCGCACTAAAGAACCAGGGGCCGGGGGTGAACCCTTATATCTCGATGTCGTCACCGCCCTCCATGAAGAATGGACGGGCGATCGCCTACCGAAGGTGGTAGGAGGGCGCTATGGCTTATCCTCCAAGGAATTTAACCCCGCGATGGTGAAAGCTGTCTTCGATAATCTCAGCCAAGCCAAACCCAAAAATCACTTCACCATCGGCATCAATGATGATGTCACTCACACATCCCTAGATTACGACCCCAACTTCTCCACGGAACCCGATAGCGTTGTTCGGGCAATGTTCTATGGATTAGGGTCCGATGGCACCGTCGGGGCGAACAAAAACTCGATTAAAATTATTGGGGAAGAAACAGACAATTATGCCCAAGGCTACTTTGTCTATGACTCCAAAAAATCCGGGGCAATTACCATTTCTCACCTGCGATTTGGACCCCAACCGATTCGTTCAACGTACCTAATTGAACAAGCCAACTTTGTCGGCTGTCACCAGTGGATTTTCCTGGAAAAATTAGATGTTTTAAGTGCAGCCGCCCCCGGGGCCATCTTCCTCTTAAATAGCCCCTATCCCCATGAGGAAGTTTGGAATCAACTCCCCATTGAAACCCAAGAACAAATCGTCCGCAAAAGCTTAAAAGTCTATACCATTGATGCCAACAAAGTTGCTCGCGAGAGTGGCATGAGTGGACGGATTAACACCGTCATGCAGGTGTGTTTCTTCGCCTTAGCCGGAGTTTTACCTCGGGACGAAGCCATTGCCCAAATCAAGAAGGCGATCGAAAAAACCTACGGCAAAAAAGGCAAAGAAATCGTCCGCATGAACCTGCAAGCGGTGGATAATACCCTCGCCAACCTGTTTGAAGTTCCCCTCGGACAAGCCAGCAGTCCCATCCACAAACTCCCCGCTATTCCTGATTTAGCCCCCGCCTTTGTCCGCGATGTGGAAGGCAAAATGTTGGTGAAAGAAGGGGAAGTGCTGCCCGTGAGTGCCTTACCTTGTGATGGCACCTATCCCACCGCCACCTCCAAATGGGAAAAACGCAATATTGCCACCGAAATCCCCGTTTGGGACCCGGATGTTTGCGTCCAATGCGGCAAATGTATCATGGTTTGTCCCCATGCCGTCATCCGAGGGAAAGTTTACGAACCGGCAGCCTTAGCCAATGCACCGGCAACCTTTAAAGCCACGGATACCAAAGATAAAGACTTTGCTGGCACTCAGTTTACCATTCAAGTCTCCCCGGAAGACTGTACCGGCTGCGGCATCTGTGTCGAAGTTTGTCCCGCCAAAAACAAATCCATGCCATCCCTGAAAGCGATTAACATGGAACCGCAAATACCCCTGCGGGAACCTGAACGGGAAAACTGGGATTTCTTCATGAACTTACCCAACCCCGATCGCCGCACATTGCATCTCGATCGCATTCGTCAGCAACAACTCCAAGAACCCTTATTCGAGTTCTCCGGGGCTTGTGCCGGATGTGGCGAAACCCCGTATCTGAAGTTAGTCTCCCAACTGTTTGGCGATCGCAGTGTCATCGCCAACGCCACCGGCTGTTCCTCCATCTATGGCGGCAACCTCCCCACCACTCCCTGGGCGCAAAACGCCGAAGGACGGGGACCCGCATGGTCCAACTCCCTGTTTGAAGATAACGCCGAATTCGGCCTAGGATTCCGGGTTTCCATCGATAAACAAGCCCAATTCGCCGCCGAATTAGTCCAAAAACTCAGCAGTGAGATTGGGGACAACCTGGTTACCGGCATTCTCACTGCCACCCAGAAAAACGAAGCGGACATCTGGGAACAACGCGATCGCGTCGCAGCCCTCAAAGAAAAATTACAAGGGATGAACTCCCCAGATGCCCAACAACTCGCCAGTCTCGCCGATTACCTCGTCAAAAAAGATGTCTGGATTATCGGGGGAGACGGTTGGGCGTATGACATCGGTTACGGTGGCTTAGATCACGTCATCGCCTCCGGACGAAATGTCAATATCCTCGTCCTGGATACAGAAGTCTACTCCAACACCGGGGGACAAGCCTCCAAAGCCACCCCCCGAGGGGCCGTCGCCAAATTCGCTGCCGGTGGCAAACCTGCTGCCAAGAAAGACTTGGGCTTAATTGCCATGACTTACGGGAATGTGTACGTCGCCAGCGTCGCAATGGGGGCAAAAGACGAACATACCCTGAAAGTCTTCCTAGAAGCGGAAGCGTATGACGGACCGTCGTTAATTATCGCTTATTCTCACTGTATCGCCCACGGCATCAACATGACGACGGCGATGAATCATCAGAAAGAAATGGTAGAAGCGGGACGGTGGTTACTGTATCGCTATAACCCAGATTTGGTGCAACAAGGCAAGAATCCGTTGCAGTTGGATATGCGATCGCCCAAGAAAGGGGTGGAATATTCGATGTACAACGAGAACCGATTCAAGATGTTGACCAAAACCAAACCCGTTGATGCCAAACGGTTATTAGCGGAAGCACAAAACGACATCAACACCCGTTGGGAGATGTATGAATATCTCGCCTCCCGCCATCTGGAAACTCACAATGGGGATGCTGCTGTAGCGCCCCCTGCTGCCGCGCCCGCCGCGCCCGCCGCGCCCGCAGGCTGAAGCCTGGGGCTATACGAACAAAGCCCGCCTGCGCGGGCTAATCCAGTCCGGTCCCCTCCCCTTAGCAAGGGGAGGGCTAGGGTGGGGTTCTTCCCTGTGCCCCCGCAGGCTGAAGCCTGGGGCTATACGAACAAAGCCCGCCTGCGCGGGCTACTCCGGTCCCCTCCCCTTAGCAAGGGGAGGGTTAGGGTGGGGTTCTTCTCTGTGCCCCCGCAGGCTGAAGCCTGGGGCTATACGAACAAAGCCCGCCTGCGCGGGCTACTCCGGTCCCCTCCCCTTAGCAAGGGGAGGGTTAGGGTGGGGTTCTTCCCTGTGCCCCCGCAGGCTAAAGCCTGGGGCTACACGAACAAAGCCCGCCTGCGCGGGCTAATCCAGTCCGGTCCCCTCCCCTTAGCAAGGGGA
>NZ_JAMXOT010000265.1 GCF_024220515.1 Oscillatoria sp. HE19RPO | reverse complement strand
GGCGCATCTAGGAGTTGGGGGAGGGGCCAGAATTGGAAAAAAAGTTCGCATCCGAAAACAAGTCATCGAAGCGACCATTTACCCAGGTTAGGCGTAAATGCAGCAAGTGATTAAATCCCTCAGAACTCCATCGCATACCTACACCCTTAAAGCGCTGTTGGATTAACCATTTACAAGCACTCTCGACCATCCCAGAACCTCTGGGTATGGCGTCAGCTTCAAAACTTTTATAAGTAATATGATTTTCATGAGTTTTCAAATAGTTATGTACTCGGCGGATAATTTGGCGTTGGCTAGGGGTTAAACACCCCTCGGGTAAAACTTTTTCTAATTCTAAAATTACTTCTTTTGAATTTCCATATCTTACGGTGATGTCGCCACTGTTTAAACCAGTTTTTTGCTTCCCTCGTCCGGCCATCTTTATAAGCGGCTGCCGCTGACCACAAATGTCCAGCCGCATGATAAAAATCTAATACCCCTATCACATTTAATGGAGCTAAATATTGATAATATAAATTCCAAAAACCTACTCCTCCATCGGAGAGCCACACTACCTTAGAGGCTCTATTTAATCCAGAACGAATGGCTTCTAGCATTAGCCGGGGACAGAGGTCATTAATATTTCCGAGAACTGCTACTAGACGCCGTTGATGTAACCGGGTTGCTGTTTTACGCTCTTCGAGTAAAATATGCTCCTAGTCGGGCGATTACTCCCACTTTTACTTCTCGCCATTGTGTGGCTCCAGATGGAGTTTTTTCCTCGGGTCTAAAAGGCACCATTACTCCATCAGCAGCTAAAGCTAAAGCCATTTTTTCGACATCAGAGGACAATGACTCAACTATCGGGTTGTCCCCTTGCTCAAAAGCCGCTATTTCTTTCTGAGTTTGTTCCCTTGTCAGTCTTCCTTTGGAGGCAACCCAATTCCCAATTGTTTGACTACAAACCTTAATTCCTGTTAGCTGTTTTAGTAATTTACTGGTAATCCCGAAAGGAACAAAAATTGCTAACAAACATCCCAACCTCATGACT
>NZ_JAMXOT010000264.1 GCF_024220515.1 Oscillatoria sp. HE19RPO | reverse complement strand
AGTCGTTACTACGAACAGGGGAGTACGACTGAAGTCGTTACTACGAACAGGGGAGTACGACTGAAGTCGTTACTACGAACAGGGGAGTACGACTGAAGTCGTTACTACGAACAGGGGAGTACGACTGAAGTCGTTACTACAAACAGCCTCCCCCATCTTCCCCAATGACCAATGACCAATGACCAATGACCAATGACCAATGACCAATGACCAATGACCAATGACTCTCAAGCTTTACCCTTGCGAAGACTGTCCCAAACAGCCGATCGCCTCTAGTAACCCTCGCGCTTTATTCAGGGTCTCTTGATATTCACTCTGAGGCACCGAATCCGCCACCAAACCCGCACCAGCTTGGACAGAAACCGTATGTTTGCCATTGCCATTGCTGCGGACCACCATAGTTCGGATGGCGATCGCACTATTCAACTGACCCTCAAAATCGTAATACCCATACACCCCAGAATAAGGACCCCGGCGACAGCCTTCCAACTCATGAACAATCTGCATCGCCCGAATCTTCGGTGCCCCACTGACAGTTCCAGCAGGAAAACAGGCTTTTAATAAATCCCAGGCTGTTTTTTCCGGGTCCAATTCCCCCCGGACATTACTGACAATATGCATCACATGGGAATAGCGCTCAATCACCATTAATTCATCCACCCGGACGCTTCCCTTGACACAAACTCGCCCAAGGTCATTGCGGCCCAAATCCACTAACATGACGTGCTCAGCCACTTCTTTCGGGTCGTTGAGTAAATCTTTGGCTAAGGCGGCATCTTCTTGGGGAGTTTGTCCGCGCAATCGGGTTCCGGCGATCGGGCGCACCGTGGCTAATCTGGACCCTTCTGGAGTCAGTTCTGCCTTGACCATCACTTCCGGACTAGAACCGATAATTTGCCAATCATCGAAATTGAAATAAGCCATATAAGGCGATGGATTGATTAACCGCAAGGACCGATAGAGGGAAAACGGATCTCCCTCATATTCCGCTGAGAGGCGCTGAGAAATCACAACCTGAAAGATATCCCCCGCTTTGATGTAGTCCTTGGCCTTTAAAACGTTTTTGCAGTATGTTTCCGGTGAAGTATTGCTGGTATAGTGCAACTCTTTCCGTTGGCTGGCATCTGAGGGTCTGGAGGGTGGGGTCCATTCTAACAGGGTGTCTTTTGTTAATAGGGGTTCCTGGAGTTGCTTGACTAAACCCCGCACGCGATCGCAGGCTTGGTCATAAGCCGATCGCGGATCCAAAGTTCGCAAATCTGCGTAGGCGATCGCCCAAATCTTCCGCTTCACTTGGTCAAACACCAGCAAACTATCCGCCTGCATCCACAATCCATCGGGCACATCGGTTTCTCCCGCAGCATGGACTGGCACCCGGGGTTCCATCCACCGAATCAACTCATATCCCCAAAATCCAAATAAACCCCCCACTCCCGGCGGCAATTCAGGTAATTTCACAGGTTGAATCAAGTTTAGGCAGGTTTCTAATGCCTCAAACGGGTCCCCCTCAAACACATCCACCACTCCCGTGCGATGTTTTTGAATGGTTTGGTTATCTCGCGCTTCCAAAATCCACAAAGGGTCACAGCCGAGAAAACTATACCGGGCCAGGTTTTCGCCCCCTTCGACCGATTCCAACAAAAAGCTATAGGGTTGTCCTGCACAGACTTTGTACCACGCTGAGACAGGGGTATCCAGATCCGCCACCCATTCTTGGTAGACGGGGACAAAATTACCTTGTTTGGCGAGTTCAGTAAATTGAGAAAAATCTGGAAAAATCATAAGGTCTTGATGTTGCCGGAGGATGGGGGAGATGGGGGAGATGGGGGAGGATGGGGGAGATGGGGTTCATGTTCGTAGTAACGACTTCAGTCGTTACCGCGTGTCATGGCGGATGCCATGACACGCACCATGACAGGGTTAATCGTCGGTTTGGGGACTGGATGCTTTGCCTCCAAAGGGGCGTGACTTGGCAGAGGCCAAGTCACGCGGTAACGACTGAAGTCGTTACTACAAACATCTCCTCCCCATCTGCTCTTTTTTATGTTCCCAAAACAATGGCTAACTGCTCATTGCCAAAAAACTTTGAGCAATTAGCAATTAGCCATTGAGATTTCAGATTAAAAAACGTTACACAAACATTGCAGGCGATCGCAAGTCGGGTTCCCTTAAATGTTAGGGGACCCTGACTCGGAACTCACAGCACAAGGCTCTTTGTTCCTAGGCGATCGCCAATAAGTGCTTGGTGTTTACGGATCGTAAGGCTTCTTACCGCTGAACTTGATTTTCGCAGGTTGGGGGTTGTCGCCAATCTTGCGATCAATCTTGCCGTAGTAGGGACGACCTTCGTTCACTTTTTCAGGGAAGACACCATCTTTGGGATGGAGATACTCGGTTTCACCATTGGGATAAACGCGGTAAATCTTATAGTCTTCGATTTTGGGCTTGAACTTGGTCCGGAACTGGGTCCCCAATGCGAGGCAGTGCTCTTTGCGAGGCAGGTAGAGGAGGTTTTCCCCTGCATTCATCACAGCAGCGCCACCGCTGGGCATTTCAAAGACTTGTTCTTTGGAAGAGGTCCATGTGATAGCGTATTTTTCTTCCACTAGCGCTTTACTGAGTAAACCGCCGGTGCTGCCCCCAAATTTTGGGGCTTGTCCTGTCAAGGTTTCTGCCATATCTTACTCCGGATATTTTGAAACAATTTTTAGGGCATCGTACCACTGACATCGCATACTGCTACAGATTTCGTAAGGATCTGTAACAGTTCTTTAGATTTGGGTCGTTTTGTGTTGGTTATTGGTGTTCTGTAGGTCAGGTTTGGGGCCGATGGGCTCTATGTTCGTAGTAACGACTTCAGTCGTTACCGCGTGACTTGGCAAGAGCCAAGTCACGCCCCATTGCAGGCAAACCATCCAGTCCCCAAACAGGCGCTTAAGCCCACAAGGGTGCCTGTCATGGCGATCGCCATGACAGGCGGTAACGACTGAAGTCGTTACTACAAACATAGAGCCGATCTCCCCAGTCATGTTTGCTAGTCTTTGTGAACCCACCTGACCCTAATCGTACAGAATTTGTCCGGGGTCCAATGTT
Organism: Oscillatoria sp. HE19RPO; assembly: GCF_024220515.1. Classification (GTDB taxonomy): domain Bacteria; phylum Cyanobacteriota; class Cyanobacteriia; order Cyanobacteriales; family Laspinemataceae; genus Laspinema. The sequence continues at coordinate 5,855 of NZ_JAMXOT010000264.1, read as the reverse complement.
CGTAGTAACGACTTCAGTCGTTACCGCGTGACTTGGCAAGAGCCAAGTCACGCCCTATTGCAGATAAAGTATCCAGTCCCCAAACAGCCGCTTAAGCCCTAGCCCTGTCAAGGTGATAAATTTAATGACGAAAAATCGTTATTTCCTGTAGGGGCGCTTCGAGAAGCGCCTGTCCAAGAGGTAAATTTGATGATGAAAAATCGTTATTTCCTGTAGGGGCGCTTCGAGAAGCGCCTGTCCAAGAGGTAAATTTAATGACGAAAAATCGTTATTTCCTGTAGGGGCGCTTCGAGAAGCGCCTGTCCAAGAGGTAAATTTGATGATGAAAAATCGTTATTTCCTGTAGGGGCGCTTCGAGAAGCGCCTGTCCAAGAGGTAAATTTGATGATGAAAAATCGTTATTTCCTGTAGGGGCGCTTCTCGAAGCGCCCCTGGGGCCTGCGCATTGCGCCCCTACAAATCAATACACCTTGACAGGGCTACCGCTTAAGCCCACAAGGGTGCGTGTCATGGCGGATGCCATGACACGCGGTAACGACTGAAGTCGTTACTACGAACAGGAAAACCATGCTTCCTTACTAGCGAATCGGTGTGCGGCGATTGCGGGAACTGCCGGAGGACCGATCGCCTTTTGATGATTTACTTTTACTCCGGGGATTGGGGGTAACTTCCGAGGTGCTGTCTGCGGCGATGGGAATAGTGAAATAAAACTGACTGCCGCAATCTTTCCCCCCAGATTTGGCCCAAATTTGGCCCCCCCAGCCGGTGACGATTTGCCGACAGATGGCTAATCCTAGGCCGGTGCCTCCGGTGGAACGACGTAATGCTCCTTCTTCTTGGTAAAAGCGATCGAAGACGGTTTCGAGGCGATCGCTGCTAATCCCTCGTCCCGTATCCGCCACTTTCACCTCCAGTTCCCGATCGCCTCGGGGTTGGGCCACAATGGTCACTGTTCCCCCGGACGGCGTAAATTTACAAGCATTATCAATCAGTTTCGAGAGCACCTCCACCAACCACTCCCCATCGGCACGCACCAAGGGCAAATCCTCGGGCACTTCCAGGGTCAAGGTGGGTAACCCTCCCGCTTCGCTGTTAGCCCGGGTGCGAACGCTACTGATGGCTAAGGACAGGCATTCATGCAAGGGTAGGGCTTCGGTATTCCATTCCACTCGTCCGCTTTCTAGGCGCGATAGGGTCAGAAAATCCTGCACCAGGGTCCGCATTCTTTCGGCATCGTCTAGGGCGGTACTGAGCATGACTTGCCGCAGTTCCGGGGGCATATCGGGGTCGGAGGCGAGACTTTCTAGGCAGACTTGAATGGTGGACAGGGGGGTGCGGAGTTCATGTCCGGTAATGGCGATCAGGTTGCTACGGGTGCGATCGAGGGCGGCGAGTTGTTCGTTTAAGTCTTCTAGGTTGGCGTAGGCTTCTGCTTGCAGGGTGGCGACCCCAACTTGGGTGGCGATCGCCTCCACCATTGCCAGTTCCTCTGCATCCCACTCTCTTTCCTCACAGCCACAGTGGTGCAACTCGACCATTCCTACCAGTTGATTCTGATAGAACACGGGCACCATTAACCAAGATCCAATCTCCCACTCCTGGACTAGGCTCATCAACTGTTTAGACCCGGTAATCCGGGGATCTGTGGTGATGTTTTCGACGGTGACTCGTTCTCCAGAGGCGACGACTTCCTGAAACAGGGGATTCTCCTGCAAGGGCCACACTTCTCCGGTGAGGGACTTGACCGATCGCCCTAAAAATTCATAGGCGATCGCCGCTTCTTGATCCGTGGCTTTGCAGCGATAAATTAAACACCGACAAACGTCCAGGGCTCCGCCTAGTTCTCGCACGGCCACTTGGAAAATATCTGCCGGATTCAGGGATTGCCGAATGGCGGTGGTAATGGAGTTGACTAACCGTTCCCGACGTTCCTGCGCGGCGATCGAGCGATAGGTTTTGACTAATTTATGTTGACCCGCCTGGAGGTAGGTGACCAACCGTTGCACAAAGGGTCCTGGGTCTACATCTTGGAATCTTGCGGCTGCTTCTAGGGCCTTGTCGGTTTCGTTCAATTGATAGGTGGCGATCGCCCGTTGGATCTTCGCCTCCAAATCCGGTCGATACACCCGCACTCGGTCTAACAATAACCGCGCCACGGTACTGGAAACCTGTCGGTCAAAGGTCCAAATTCCCTCAAACCGTCTCGATTGATCCATCGAGGGCAAATCCGAGCCCTTCTCCGGCGCTACCTCTTTTTCCCGACAAACCAGACAAGTGGAATAGTTCGGCGCAAGCACCACCAAGTGCCACTCTTTCGCTAATCCATCATCGGGTTCAAAGGCGATCGCCTCCTGGATCTGTGAACTATTTTGAAATTCCGTTTCCGGTGCCGCCAGGACATACACTTGATCCGTCTTGTTGCTGATTCGTCGATATCGGTGTGCCTCCTGACGATAAAATCGCTCTCGTTGGAAACAGGCAATCACCAACGCTGCCTCAGTCCCCGCCAGGACTTGATCTTCCATCGCATGGGACAGTGCGGTTAAAGAAGACTTGAAATAAATTTGAGTTCTCAGCAGGGGCAAGGCGTGCAGCAACTCTTCCAGCACCGAAGTAGGAATGCTCATTTATCTTGTCTTTATTTCCAGTGTAGGCAACAACGATTTGTAATCTGCACGGCAATGTTCAGGCGGTCCCGGTATTGCCGAAACTATAATGTTCTCCCTATAACAACGTTATCGCACCATGAGCCGACTACCGCCAAACTGCTGCGAGATTCCCCGAAAAACCCCTGTATTTCAGATTGTTGATTGAAAATAAAGAATTCCTTTCCATAAATTTAGGTATAAATTCTCATCATTTTTTCGTTCACCCCGAGTTAAACCCCAAAAACCAGCCTAAGCCTTTAACAAAATCAAAAATAGTTAGTTCATATCCTCTATGTTTGTAGTAACGACTTCAGTCGTTATCTTCTCGGCGAAAGCCCCGAGTCATTATAAAATTCTGAGTTAGTAGTAGGGTGGGCATTGCCCACCAAATCTAGGTGGGCAATGCCCACCCTACCATTTTTAATGCTTTTATCAACCGGATTTAGTATCAGTCGTTTCTTATCTTCAATAGCCCCAAACACTTATAAAATTCTTAGTTAGTAGTAACGACTTCAGTCGTTATCTTCTCTCCAACAGCCCCGAACCATTATAAAATCCTTAGTTAGTAGTAACGACTTCAGTCGTTTCTTCTCTCCCACAGCCCCAAACAATTATAAAGTTATGCAAAAAAGGAGTGGGAGCATCTTGCTCCCTATCATTTCCACTAGGGAGCAAGATGCTCCCACTCCTTACTTTTAGACTGGCTATATAATATTGGACATACAACTTAAAGGGTTAATCTTAACTCAAAATTACACCAATTTAATATTGAATCAACCCATTAAAAACAAAATTAAAAAAATGTAAAAAGATAAAGCAATCCCAACTCAGAAATGATTCCAGGGAGCGTCCGAAGTCGATCGCCCTAACCCTAAAACCGATCGCCACTTGAGCCTCAACGGCAACCGCTCCGGATTGGATCAGAACAATCCAATCCTTACTCTGAATAGCTGCTAATTTTTCGCCGGGGATGAGGGTGGCGGCGGAATTTTCCCATCATTATTAGCTCCTTGTACAGCGGTCTCAATAATAAATGCGGCCAAGTTAGCCACAGGCCGTCCTTGACTGTCCGCCCACCGTTCGAGGGCATCATAGACGGCATCGGGAAGGGTTACATGGACTCGTTTACTCACGGTTTTGTCTCGATGTCAACAGTTTCATGATACATCCTTGGAGCTACAATGGACGTTAACTTGACAAATAGGGAACCAATCTGCTTCGGTGAGGTACCCTGTTGTGATAAACTAGCCATTAAGGAAAAACCGCGCCCTGTCTTGCCGGACAGAACGCGGGGAAATGTTAAGCCTAACCGCTTATTCAAGCTACGGATAGGGGATCAAAATCATTTGAAACTCTCAGGTCTAACCACACTGAGGTTCTTAACGCATAAGGACTATTCTCGTAAGTACAAGAACAGTTAAGGACAGTTAAGGACAATCCAGAACCGTTAAGGACAATCTAAGGACAATCCAGAACCGTTAAGGACTATTAAACTTAAACTATTAAGGACAATTATGGCACAGACGACGGAAGGTATCAACCCATCTCCCCTAGATTATGGAAATTTACCCGCCAATGTAGTAGAAGAGGCGGAGGCGGTGGTGTCCCGGATCCGCGATCGCATCAAAACCGGGACCATTCAGCAGATTGAGAATGGGTGCGACTTGCTGGCAACCAGACAACGGTTGGGAAAAGACCTGTTTCGCGTCTGGGTCGATCGCTATTTTGACGGGTCGGAATATCTGGCTAAAAATTTAATCAAGGTGGCGGAACTGGTGCAGCGGATTCCCCACCGGATTGACCAGATGGCGGGATGGAGTATTTCCGCATTAGCGGCCCTCAGTGGCGGGTCCGATCGCCTTGCGGAAAAGATTTTAGCCTCCGGCGATCGCCCCAGTGCCACCATGATTAGACAACGGGTCCGCACGGAACGCACCGGCAAACCGGCGATCGCCCGCAAACCGTCCCCTCGCAAGTTTAGCCAAGAAGAGGTAGACCGAAAAATCGCCGAGGCGATCGCCCAAAAGGACCAAGAACTGGCAACCTTGCGAATTCAGCTAGAAAAAGAACTCCAGGACCGAGTACAGGCAGAATTTCGCAAGGCGCGGGATGCAGGATTGCTGGCGGCGAAAACCGAAGTCGCCGCAGCGCAGGAAGTGCGGGAAGAACTGCTGACTAAAAATGTCGAACTGGCCGCTGAATTGGAACAAAAACAAGCTGAACTAGAAGGGATTGCTCAGTTGCATCGGGAAAATCAACTCAAGGATGAACGGATTGCGGATTTAGAGGCAGCCTTAGAACAGTCTAAACAGGAAAGCTGGGAAAATACTTTTAATGAGGAAGCTGCCAAGGTGGTGAATGCGGACTTAGAAAAAGCCTATCAGCCTTTGGTGGAAAAGTTGGACCGGATGACTCAAAAGGTGGCCCAGCAAGAGGCGGAACTCCAGCGCTATCGCCAGGGGGAAGCAGAAGCTGCCGCAGAGGAACCAGAAGAGGCAGAAGAAACCTGGGCGATCGCCTCGGATTTTGGTCAGTTGGCAGAAACTCTGGATTTGCCCGGATGGAGTGGTCGCGGTTATCGCGCTTCCGATGGAATGCTTTACACCAATTTAGTCTCGGCTATCTCTCATTTTATTCAAGATTTTCAAGGGGATTCCTCCTCTAATTCTCGCCATTTTTAAGGGCTGAATTTTGGGTGAGTTTTGCCCACCTGACCCCTCGGTAGTGATGCGAACTCCCGAAAATACTGGATAAAAAAAACCGCTAACCCTTACGGTTTCTGTAGGGGCGATTCGAGAATCGCCTGTGATGGAGTGGGAGCATCTTTCTCGACTTGAGTAGTAGGGAGCAAGATGCTCCCACTCCTCAATTTTAGGGTCCGACTGCTGGAAGTTAAAGGAGTAGGGTGGGCAATGCCCACCATAAGTTACGGTGGGCAATGCCCTACAATTGCTTATTGGAGTAGGGTGGGCAATGCCCACCATAAGTTACTACAATTGCTTATTGGGGAAGGGTTTCGGGAGCGTTTAATTTATCGATCGCCCTGATTAGAGGGCTGTGGCATCCGCTAAGGGAACTCCAAAAAATAAAATACCCAAAACCCACACCCTCAAGGGTGGGGCTATACGGACAAAGCCTGCCTACGCAGGCTGAAGAGTCAAGTTTTTCACCGCAGAACTTGGATAATTTATTTTTTTGGACTCCCTA
>NZ_JAMXOT010000263.1 GCF_024220515.1 Oscillatoria sp. HE19RPO | reverse complement strand
TCCAAAAAATAAAACCTTCAAAAAACCCGCAGGCTCAAGCCTGGGGCTACACGGACAAAGCCCGCCTGCGCGGGCTAAAAGAGCCTTGTTAGGTGCGATCGCATCAAAGCAAGGATGATTTATTTGTTGGAATCCCCTTAACGATAGCGAGCAAGATGCTCGCACTCCCCAAAATTTACCTCATAACGGTGGAAACTGCTCTAAGATCCCATTCCTCATTGTTGATTGCTCATTTCTTGTGGAAAAAACCCGCGAACCTGTTGCCAGCTTAATTCTGTATAACTTGTTGAAGTGGTCGGTGGTTAGCCCCATGCTGCATACCTACTTCCGGGGGCGGATTTATGGCGCTCAAAATGTGCCACTGTCCGGCCCTGTAGTGGTGGTGAGCAATCATGCCAGTGATTACGACCCTCCGATTCTGTCTAGCTGTATGAACCGTCCGGTTGCTTTTATGGCAAAGGAAGAGTTATTCCAGGTTCCGGGTTTAAAACAGGTGATTTCTTTGTATGGGGCCTATCCAGTCCGTCGAGGAGAAAGCGATCGCGCGGCAATGCGATCGGCATTATCATCCCTAGAAGACGGTTGGGCAACGGGGCTATTCCTAGACGGTACTCGTAGTCCCGATGGACGCATTCACAACCCCAAACTTGGTGCGGCCCTGATTGCAGCTAAGGCGAAAGTACCTATCTTGCCGGTGAGTCTGTGGGGAACTCAGGCGATCGTCAAAAAAGGCAGTGTCGTTCCCAAACCCGTTCCGGTAACTATTCGCATCGGCGAGGCGATCCCCGCCCCATCTTCCACGAAGCGAGAAGAGTTGGAGGCGATCACTCAGCACTGTGTAGAGGTGATTCATGGGTTACATGATTTAGGTCGGTGAGGAGGATTAGGGGAGATGGGGGCGATGGGGGAGATGGGGAGGATGGGGGAGGATGGGGGAGGATGTTTGTAGTAACGACTTCAGTCGTTATCCCCCGTTCGTAGTAACGACTTCAGTCGTTTTCTCGCTGAAGCCGTGACAGACACCATGAGCGAATTAAGAGAACTGGAGGATCCGCAGAGGGGCGCGTTACTTGGCTGAAGCCAAGTAACGAGGAAACGACTGAAGTCGTTACTACAAACAATTTCCTGCATCTGCTTGTCAAGAGGAAACGACTGAAGTCGTTACTACAAACATCCTCCCCCATCCTCCCCATCTCCCCCATCTCCCCCATCTCCCCTAATCCTCCTCCCCCTGGGCTGGGGCAAACCTGGCCCCGGTGTGTCCGGTGGTGAGCCACAAAATGGCTCGGGCTCCATCGCGAATGGCTTTTTCGATGGGTTCGGGCGATCGCCCCGAGGGGACGGGGAGGGGCTTGAAGGTAATCCCCCGACTCCCTAACACAATCTCCCCAATCACTTGGGCGCGGCGCATATGATCATCGGAAGTAATCAGATACACACTCTCGATCCCCTGGGATTTTAATTGGTCAACCAGGGTGGTGAAATTGGTGACGGTATCCTGGGCTTGATAGTCTAAATGCACCCGTTCTAGGTCAATCCCGGCTTTGGAAAAGACCCATTCGGCATATTCTGGATTGCTGCCTCCAGAGACCCAGATTGGCAAATGGGGATGGTTTCGGGCAAATTCGGCGGCAAATTCTTCGCGCTCTAAAGCGCCCCCCAAGACTAACAGGGCTTGGGGGGTATCAATATAGTTTCTGATTTGTTTGTAGGCGATCGCGCCCATCAAGGACAATCCCAAAAGCAGCCATACCCAAGATCTGCCTGGGGACCGCTTCGTTTTTGCACTCCCGTGAAGTCTTCCTTTCAGACAGATCTTCAACAACATATCTCAAGTTACCAACTATTGATTGAGTAGTCACCGAACGAGCCACCCGAGTTCATGATCCATGAACCGGGTGCAAGTTTTCGTACTATAGACTAACAGAGAACGGGACTGGCCGGATTTGAACCGGCGACCTAGCGCTTCAGATTTGTGTGAGTTTCCTCACTCTCTGGACTATTCCTTCACCTTAGACTGGAGGTCCGTAGGTGGTGGCCGTTACGTTTGAGGAGGGTTGTACTTTATAGCGTAGACTGTCCGGGACATAAGGGGTGATGAAAGCGAGAAATCGTTTTCCTTCTTGAGTTCCCATTCTCAGTCGATAAGCATCGGAAGTTTTACTCAGGCCCCATTTGAATCCCCAAATTTCTGAAAAATAATCAATAATGATTTCATTTTCCCATTCGGAGAGGTCAGTGTTTAGATACACTTCTAGGGCGTGAATTTTCCCGTTCCTTTTTTTAAAGGACTTGGACCCTCGGTCTAAGAACCATAAGGCGATTCCAGCGGGGGTTAAGAGGTTTAGAAACTGAGTTGTGACAGTTTTAATCCCGCCGCAATAGAGTTTCTTAACCAAGACCCGAGTCAAGGGAATCAACTTCGGTTCTAAACAGAGGAGTTGCTCTCCCCGGTTGGTGGTTCGAGGTCGGATGCTAACCGGCTGTTGGGTGATTTGTTCGAGAAGTTGTTTTTTAAACAAAACGTAATTCTCTTGGGTGGCCCGATGGGAAATATAGAAATTGTTTTGATTTCTTTTTCCCTGACCCAATAACATCCCCACTAAAATGCCTCGTTGTTCTACTTTGGATGCGACATTAAAGTCCATCTCTAATGACTCTCTCAAACCAGTCTCTGCACCTTCCTTTGACAGCTAGAATCACAGGGGGACCGGATCAAACGTCAATTTTTTCCGATGCAGTGCTGTTGTTTAGCCGTTCAAAGGCTTGGCTCAAGATTACCTTATCTGTCCATTGGCTTTGATTGGAAAGCTGAATACAGACTTAGGCTTTCTTGAATTTGACCACATTCACTCCTGGAGTTTCCTCCAAGGTGCCCGATGCTTCAGGAGGCGCTTGCTCTATCCAACTGAGCCACAGCCCCAAGGCTAAATTGATTGTAGCAGAACTGGGGACAACTCGTCTGCTTTTTTACGGGTTGAGGGGGTTTGACGGGGACGGCGCGATCGCCTAGAAACCCTTGAGGTGGGGGGACTGGTGTAAATAAAGAGGCAGGCGGGGGCGATCGCCCGTCCCGTTGAGGGTCCTAGACCCCAGCAAATCCCTTCCCAGGGAGGAAGAAATCGGGGTTGATCGAAGGGTGACAAACAATGGGGTTGCGATCGGCATCACTTCACGAGTTTGGTTTCGTCACCTGAAAACGGGAAAACGCCTCACTATCCAGGGTAGGAAACATCACAGAAATCAGGAAATGCTCGTCACTGAGAAGCTTTGAGCAAAAGGCGATACTAAACTCATCAAAGAAAACAAGAGGGAACCTGACTATGATTCGCATCCGGGACATCGTACAACAAGCCTTGGCAATGGGTTATCTGACTGTGGAAGCCGAGGACCAGCTTAGAGATCTGCTCAGTGCTAAATATGATTTAGAAGACTTGAATGCCTTTATGACCCTACAGCACGCCAGTATGTCCGGGCGGATTAAGCAGCAGTCTAGGCTCATGCGCTACAAGACGACGGCGGAGGATAGGATCAACCCGGCATCTCGTCAGGCGGGATAACCGATGATTCTGTTCCGCCCTATTTTGGGGCGGCTTTGATTTTAGGCGGCAGAAACTTCTCCCAAAAATTGCAAGTTAAGGATTGAATATTTGCCAGAATTGCATCAACGGATCGGTTTAGGGTGAAGGGGCGATCGCCACCCCTGAAAGTTTAATTAAAACTGGATATGTTATCATTTTTAGAATTTTTTAAGGAATCGGGGGAGAGCAGCTTGATATTGGAGGTTGCTCTCAATTTTCGGACGTCAGGGCGATCGGTGGTGCCTTGCGGAATAAAGATCCAGTAAGGGGGTAAAACCCCCACAGGATTCGACCCATCACCCCCTATAATAAACGGGGACAACCGAGGGGGGGCTGATTAGTCCTAGCGTGCATCAAACTCAGGAGAACTCACGGCATGGCATACATTATCTCAACCATCAATATGAAAGGGGGCGTCGGGAAAACTACCCTAACCGTTAACTTAGCCGCCTGTTTAGCCAAAGACTATCAGAAACGAGTGTTAGTCGTGGATTTGGATACTCAAATTAGCGCCACCCTCAGTTTAGTTTCTCCCCATGACTTTTCTAAACTGCGGAAAGAAAAACGCACCTTAAAGCATTTAGTCAATGATTTTATTCAACCCATCAACCAAAAATCATTACCCATTCAAGATATTATTAAACCCTATATTGGGAATGTTAAAGGATTAGATTTACTCCCCGGAGACCTAGAAATCTATGATGATTTTATGGTTTCTGAAGTGCTCCATCGCAAAGCCTTGCGCCTCGGCAAAGATAACTTTGAAGAAGTTTGGACTAAATTAGAGCAGATTCTAGTTCGGGGAATTTTAGAGCCGGTGATGAAAGATTATGATTTCATCATCCTAGACTGCGCCCCCGGTTACAATTTATTGACCCGCAGCGCCTTAGTTGCCAGTGATTATTATATTTTGCCAGCCAAACCCGAACCCCTCTCTCTGATTGGAATTCAGTTATTAGAAAGACGCATTAACCAACTCAGAGAAATTTATAAAAACGACAATCCCCTGGATTTAGAAATGGTGGGAATAGTCTTTACCATGTCTGGGAATTTACTCACAGGTAGATATTACCGGCAAGTTATGCGCCGGGTCCATGATGATTTTGGAGAGACCAAAATTTTCAAAACCAGAATTCCAATGGATGTCAATGTTTCTAAAGCGGTGGATAGTTTCCTCCCCGTTTTTCTAACTCATCCCACCTCCATTGGAGCTAAATCTTTTTCCCAATTAACTGATGAGTTCATGCAAAAGCTGCAAATTATTGTAGAGATGAAAGAGCAGAAAAATAAGTTAAACTTAGTTAATTTAGACTAAGTTAAAAATAATTACGTATGTCGTTATTTTTGTTTGTAGTAACGACTTCAGTCGTTATCTTTAAGCAAATTTTGTTATCTTACAAAATCCTATTTTTTCCATGTTTTTGGACTCCTCAACCTCCCGGGTGATTTTTTAATTTTAAAACTCTAATTTATGCAGGGTAACCTTATCACTAATCTGCGTACATTTATGGGCCTGAAACAAGTTTCAATCCCGTGGCCGGGATTCATTGTAATGAAAGCTTGTATGACAGGTGTACTCAGCTTGTATGACAGGTGGTTTCAATCCCGTTGCCGGGATTCATTGTAATGAAAGTTCCATTCCATAGGGCGTTAAGGATATCGTGCGTGTTTCAATCCCGTTGCCGGGATTCATTGTAATGAAAGGTAGAAAACCAAATTTTTGAAATCCTTGAGGAACAGTTTCAATCCCGTTGCCGGGATTCATTGTAATGAAAGTTTAGTTAAAGCACGCAATCTTAGAATTAAAATCTGTTTCAATCCCGTTGCCGGGATTCATTGTAATGAAAGCCTCAGTCCTTAAGCTATCACCCCACCCCATCAAGGTTTCAATCCCGTTGCCGGGATTCATTGTAATGAAAGGGCGGATTTTATGGGCGTGATGGATGGCAAGATTCGTTTCAATCCCGTTGCCGGGATTCATTGTAATGAAAGAACTCATGAAAAATAAGCATAGTTCCCTTCGGTATCGTTTCAATCCCGTTGCCGGGATTCATTGTAATGAAAGCCAAGTTTAAAGTCATTCCATCAAAGCTCCTCTAAAGAGTTTCAATCCCGTTGCCGGGATTCATTGTAATGAAAGCCGAAATAGTATTGGCCGCTCAAGCCCTCTTGCTGTTTCAATCCCGTTGCCGGAATTCATTGTAATGAAAGCCACCGAGCCTCAATGCAATGCGTGATGTCGCTATGTTTCAATCCCGTTGCCGGGATTCATTGTAATGAAAGCTCTGACAACCGACCCGGATAGTGTTTTGCATGAGTTTCAATCCCGTTGCCGGGATTCATTGTAATGAAAGCTGATGGATTCGTTTTGCGGGATGAGTCCATTTACGTTTCAATCCCGTTGCCGGGATTCATTGTAATGAAAGCTGAATGCGTCAGACAGAACTAGCTCTGGCGGAAGTTTCAATCCCGTTGCCGGGATTCATTGTAATGAAAGCCTTTAACGCCGGAGCATTCCTCGGGGCAGCGATCGTTTCAATCCCGTTGCCGGGATTCATTGTAGTGAAAGCTAACGGGGATAATTATCCCCGGTACAATTATCGTTTCAATCCCGTTGCCGGGATTCATTGTAATGAAAGGTATTTAAGTGGCTCAGGTTTACCGTTGTTCAGTAGTGTTTCAATCCCGTTGCCGGGATTCATTGTAATGAAAGCAATAGAATTTATTGTTCCTTCAGAGCCAGTGGGAAGTTTCAATCCCGTTGCCGGGATTCATTGTAATGAAAGGCCCGGAAGCGTAAATGGCCGATAGCTTCCGGATGTCTTGTTTCAATCCCGTTGCCGGGATTCATTGTAATGAAAGACAATGGGGCCCAATTCCGTTTCTCTTACTGGGTTGAGTTTCAATCCCGTTGCCGGGATTCATTGTAATGAAAGAGCTTGGTTGCCTGCCGTAAGTTTGCTTGCGATTTGGTTTCAATCCCGTTGCCGGGATTCATTGTAATGAAAGCTTGCTCATCCCGATGGACGATTTATGGAAGGAAGGTTTCAATCCCGTTGCCGGGATTCATTGTAATGAAAGTCCTGGTCTGGGAAGACTCTAGCATTACTCATTACGAGTTTCAATCCCGTTGCCGGGATTCATTGTAATGAAAGTTTAACTATTTCGTTGTTCTCCAGAAGTTCTTTGATGTTTCAATCCCGTTGCCGGGATTCATTGTAATGAAAGTTGGAGACTCATTAAGCTGTTCAGCATTTAAATTGGGATAACTGCATTTCCCTTATTTTTTAATTTACGAGACCAGCGAATAATTAGCTCTCCTTCATTTAAAAGTTTATGTAATAAAGCCTCTAAATCTTCAATAGAGGTAAATAGTCGATGAGCAATGTATTCTTTAGCTGAAT
>NZ_JAMXOT010000485.1 GCF_024220515.1 Oscillatoria sp. HE19RPO | reverse complement strand
AAAGTAACAAGCAAATAAGCACTACAGACAAGTGACCACCATTTTTCGATATCCGAGTAATGAGTCAGCCTCCAATCGGCCCATCCCAACTCAGACTTACATTGCCTAAATCCATATTCAACCCAAGTTCTATCTCCGTATATATCCCCTACATTTTTATAATTAAGGCTTGGAATATTGCTCATCACAAAACTTGTTGTTTTTTCCGGCAAAGCCTTTTTATCTGTTGTAATTTCCTAATAAGTTATCCGTCCTTTTTTACCAAAAAACAACCTCTCTTATATAGCGAGTTTCTGTTTTACCCTGATTCATATTCCGGGTAAATGTTGTCCATTCATTGGCTGAAACGCTTTGTCCTTCAGGTAGCCAGACTCCATGATTACTCCTGATTGACACCATATACAAAATTCCTAATTCCTCCAGGTTTTTCAAAAAATAAGCCTCACTTTCCCCATAAAGACTATCGGCTAATACCAATTCTATTTATAACCCAAGGTGGACCATTTCTTCAATTAATCCGGCGGCAATTTGAGGTTTGGTTTTATAAACATCTCCCGGCTTTAAGCATTTTTGAGGCTTGAAGACTTCAAAGAGGATTGGAAAAGTTATTCCCTCAATTAATCCGTAAGCAACTACAGATACAATTCCGTTTTCTACCTTTCCTAATCGACCGATATATTGCCGAGCTACATAATCATGTTTTTTGCCTTTTTTAGGGTCTCCTGTCTCATCAATAATCACCCGAATTTTGCGACCTTTTAAATGATTTGAAATGAGCTGAATTCTCGAATTTCTGTGCTGGTGAATGTCCCAAGGAGAGCGAGTCATAAAATGGTGTAACCCCTGGGCGTTTTCCAGTCCCAAAACTTTCGCGATTTCCCGCACAACTTTTTCGTTTTATTTCGGATAATATTCCTACATGAATATTCTTAAATGCCTCATAAGTCTTAACATCTGAAAACAGGCTTTTATAGTTTTCACAGTATTCATCAATTAGAGGGAGGGTGGGCTTGGCTGGTTTTGGGGCAATCATGGTCCTACTCTGGCTTTCAGCCATTTTTTTTATTATACTCTACCCAGAGTGACAGAAGAGGGTTATGTAGTTAGAATAGCACCGATTAAAAAGACCCTCTTAATGGTTTAAGAGGGTCTTTACAATTGAATCAGGGTCAAGGTTTCGGGTGCAAAATCCGCATCAATTCGTTGAACAATAAGTCAACACCTTTAGCAGCAGTCTGGCTACAGATTAACTTCCCGAATCGCTTCGCTTTCTCGCCTCACCCTTTTTCACCGGCGCGGTAGTTTTGCCCTCGGTTTCCACCAGCGTGGGGAAGTCTAGGGCTAGGGTCAAGTTTTGCTCAACCTGTCGGACGATCGCGGGGGAAAGTAATGGCCCTAATTGAGTCTTGAGAGTTGCGATCTCATCCTGCTGTTGTTTTAGTAACAGCTTGGAATGGAAGATTTCAGGGTTCTCATTATATTGCCGGTTGCGAGAATCGTAGAACTCAGCGAGTTGTTTTGAGATCGCGCTATCGGGGCGGTTTCTTGTCGGTGCGATCGCCGTGACGATCCACAAATACAACATCTGGCGAAATATCTTGGATCCAGACTTGTTTACCTGCTCCTTGTCGCCGGATGAGTTTTCAACCCCTGCGTAGCCTAATCGCTGTTTGAAACGAGCTCGCCAGTTGCGATAATTCCCAGAATGCAGGAACCGCTCGATCGGGTAAATTTGGGAGATGACCCAACATTTAGTCCGTAGACCCATCCCTAGATCATCCATCACCTGGTTAGGGTATTGCAACAAATAAATCACCCAAATGCGATGCTTAAGGAACTAAAAAGACGTTCTTAGCCCGCGCAGGCACCGCTTCGTCCGTATAGCCCCACCCTTGAGGGTGTGGGTTTTTGGGTATTTTATTTTTTGGAGTT
>NZ_JAMXOT010000262.1 GCF_024220515.1 Oscillatoria sp. HE19RPO | reverse complement strand
GTCCTTGGTGGGTGGTCCTTGGTGATTGGTCCTTGGTGATTGGTCCTTGGTGATTGGTCCTTGGTGATTGGTCCTTGGTCCCTTAACAAATGACAAATGACAACTGACAACTGACAAATGACAACTGACAACTGACAACTGACAACTGACAACTGACAACTGACAACTGACAACTGACAACTGACATGGGGAGATTTACTCTTGTTGTTGGAAAATTCTTTCACGCAGTTGGGTGAATCCTCCTGAGTCGATTTGCCACCAGGCGGCAAATCCGACAACGGCACCGATCAGGGTGACGGCGACTAGGAGGGCGATGGTTTGGGCTAGAGTTAATCCGGTGCGATCGCCTCTGGACCTGGGGCGAGGACCTTCTGAGGGGTCTTCATCTTCATAAAGGAGGGCTTTGGAAGCATCGGAAAGTTCCTCCTCGAATACTCCCGTGGGGGGGGGTTGATTGGGGTCGAATAGGACCAGTTTTTCCGGGGAGATGCGGCAATAGCTGAGGACGACGGAAACGTTATCATGGCCGTTCTTTTCATTGGCAAGGTCTACCCACCATTGGGCCGCTGTTTCGACGGAAATTGCCCCGCTAAACAGATCATGGGCGCAATCGGACCAAAATTGCTCTACGCGATCGTTATCGCTCAATCCGTCGGAACAGAGGAGCAGCAACCCATCTTCTTCTAGGAGAAACCGTTGAATTTGGGGCCGCAATAAGTCCCCTTCCCGGGTGCCGAGGGCTTGGGTGAGTGCCCCTCCGTCCCGTCTTCGCACGGATTGGGAATAAGGGGCGCGACCGAGGCGGACCTCTCGGGAGGCGACGTCATCATCTACGGTGAGTTGTTGACAATAGTTGGGAGTAATCCAGTAGGCGCGACTGTCGCCAATCTGAACGACATAGAGTTCATGGGCGTTGGCAAATTCTTTACCACTGGGGGTGGTGACTTTTTGGGGGAGTTGCAGGGTCATGACTAGGGTGGTCCCCATGCGCTGTCGGGAAGCCCGTCCTTGTTTGTCATTTTGGGCGGCGATCGTGTTGTTGACGACGCGCAGAATGGCTTCTAATTGTTCGCTGACGACTTCGGGCATGGCGAGGCCCGGTTCTTCGGCAATTTCCCGCATCAGGGCTTGGAGGGGCAGTTTGAGGGCTTGGACGGCCAGTTGACTGGCGACTTCCCCCCCTTCATGTCCTCCGACGCCATCACAGACTACGGAGAAGTGATTGAGGAGGGGATGGGTATGGGGTTTATCAATTTGGGCGATGTCGTTGAGGGTGGGATAGCAGGAATCTTCGTTATGGTGGCGATTGGGTCCTGAGTCGCTGATTCCGGCGACGCGCAGACGGAGGGGGAGTTGGGCGGTGAGTTCGAGGAGGAGTTGGTTGACTTGGGGGGCGACTGCCTTGATGTCGGCATTGGGACGGCGCATTTGTTTGCCAATGT
The DNA here is from genome assembly GCF_024220515.1 of Oscillatoria sp. HE19RPO. Taxonomy (GTDB): domain Bacteria; phylum Cyanobacteriota; class Cyanobacteriia; order Cyanobacteriales; family Laspinemataceae; genus Laspinema. The sequence continues at coordinate 15,133 of NZ_JAMXOT010000262.1, read as the reverse complement.
CTTGGAGGCGATCGCCTACTGGGGCGACCACTTTTCCCGCCCAAGTTAACCAGTGATAGCCTAAATCTTGTAAATCCGGTTGGGTAATTAAACTGGCATCGCCATAGAGTTCTCGCAACCAAATTCGCGATCCCTGAACCCGGATATTATCAGCTTTGAGTAAGCTAGAAGCAACGCCCAGTTCGAGTAAGGGGGTCCAGAGTTCCAGAATTTGCCATAACCAATAGACTTGGCGGACTGGGGGAGTCTGGGGCCAAAGTTCCAACATTCCCGGGTAAAGAGTGGCGGTGTTGCCATCGACGGGGACATTATCGAGTAATAACAGATTGGCGGCGTTGGGTCCTTCCCCGAGGGGACAAAACCCGTAGACCTCGGGGATATGAAGGCGATGGGGATATAATTTAAGGTAGGCTAGAATCGCCTCGGGTAATGTCTCTGGAACGAAGGGGGCCAAGGCGGGTTGAGTATCGAGCCAAATTTGGGGACTGACCACAAGGTAGCGATCGCCGATGAGTTCGCCAATGGGATACCCGGCTGCTGCGGAACCCACCGCCCACAAGTAGCGATACAGCAAGGGAGTTTGACAAGCATCACAGAACCGATTTCCCACGGGGTTTTCGGGCTGGGTACAGGTTGGATTCGGACAATAGAGTGGCTCAGAACTGCTCATAATCTCTGCGTGCAATGACAGTATGAAAAGAAGGCGATCGTTCCTGGCGATCGGTCCAAAGCCAGCCTACACTGGTTGTAGCTACTCCAAACAGCCTCGACAGCTACAGTGCCGCCAGTCGGGGAACGCCAATCGGAAGATTTTAGGGACTGGATGGACCCGGGGTCGGTGGATTGGCGAGGAAGACCCCATTAATTTTATCCCGAACCTAGTCCAATCGGCGATCGCGACCGGAAGACAATCTCGTAATCTATCTTAACCTTGGAAGAAAACGCTATGGCACTTGACCCTATCTCTGCCATTCTCCTGTTTTTCAGCCAGCTTAATCCAGCAGTCTTATGGTTAGCAGTTGGCATCATTCTCTGTGGGATGGAACTGGTTCTCCCCACTGCCTTTGTGGAGTTTTTGCCCGGAGTCAGTGCTTTAATTGTGGCCGGACTGTCTCTATTTATCCCGAATTTTTTCATTCAGGTGGTGTTATGGGTGGCACTCTCGGCAGCCTTTATTGTGCTGTCTAGGCGGTTTTTAGCTAAACAAAAAGTTCCCAAGTCCCTCGCGCAAGCAGAGGAGGCGCAAACCTTAACGGCAATTCCTCCAGGAGAGGCAGGACGGGTGATCTACGATGGGAACTCTTGGCGGGCTAAATGTTCGGATCCCGAACAGGCGATCGCCCCCCATCAACCTGTCTTTGTCGTCGGACGCCAAGGGAATACTTTGATTGTTATTCCCGAGCATCTGTTGCATTCATAAACTTACTTGATTCCAAGGTGATTGGGTGAACTTGATGGTTACCTTTACCCCTGCTTTGATGTTTTCAATTTAAACCAGCTTCAACTTTAACTTGGAGGTTTACGGTGGAACAATTCATCTTTATTATATTTTTGGCCCTTGGGGGTTCTGCCCTAGCCGGTAGTGTCAAAATTATCAATCAAGGCAATGAAGCCTTGGTTGAAACCCTGGGAAAATATAACGGCAGAAAGTTAGAACCGGGACTGCGATTACTCACCCCCTTTCTGGACAAAGTTGTTTACAAAGGAACGATTCGGGAAAAAGTCTTAGACATCCCCCCCCAACAATGTATTACTCGGGATAATGTTTCGATTAGTGTGGATGCAGTGGTCTACTGGCGGATTATGGACATGGAAAAAGCCTACTATAAAGTAGAGAATCTCCAGTCGGCAATGGTGAACCTAGTTTTAACTCAAATTCGCTCAGAAATGGGTAAGCTGGAACTGGACCAAACCTTTACCGCCCGGTCCGAAATTAATGAGATTTTATTGCGAGAATTAGATGTTTCTACGGACCCCTGGGGTGTGAAAGTTACCCGGGTAGAATTGCGGGATATCGTCCCCTCTAAAGCGGTGCAAGATTCGATGGAATTGCAGATGGCAGCGGAACGTCGCAAACGGGCGGCAATTTTAACCTCTGAAGGGGAAAGAGAGTCAGCCGTTAATAATGCCCGAGGCAAAGCAGAGGCGCAGGTTTTAGATGCGGAAGCGCGTCAAAAAGCAGTCATTCTTGATGCAGAAGCGCAACAAAAGACCATTGTTTTGAAAGCGCAAGCAGTCCGCCAAGAGCAAGTTTTGAAAGCGCAAGCAACCGCAGAAGCCCTGCAAATTATCGCGAAAACTCTCAAAACTGACCCAAATGCTCGCGAATCTTTACAGTTTTTAGTCGCTCAACAATATATGGAAATGGGATTAAAAATTGGCGCGAGTGAGAGCAGTAAAGTGATGTTTATGGACCCGCGCACGATTCCAGCTACCTTGGAAGGAATGCGATCGATTGTTAGCGACCAAGAACGGTAAGGAACGACTGAAGTCGTTACTACGAACTAAGAAAGAGAACGACTGAAGTCGTTACTACGAACTAAGAAAGAGAACGACTGAAGTCGTTACTACGAACTAAGAAGTTAAATTTCCATGTTTGTAGTAACGACTTCAGTCGTTATCCCCAAGAGTTCAATTTAAACCCCGCCATTTTGTTGCAATAGATGACATTTATTGCAAAGTCCAAAAAACTCTAAGGTATGGTAAAATATTTTAAATCCGTGAGCCTTTTGTAGTTCCACTTCTAACTGATGAACCGGACATTCATCGAGGGGGATGGAGATGCCACATTGTAAACAAGTCAGGTGGTGCCGGTCCTGTTTGAGGCAACTATAAAGGGACTCGCCATTTGCCAAGGTCCGCACCTGGACGACTCCTTCCAACTTCAACGCTTCCAAGGCGCGATAGACGGTGGCAAGACTGACGCTTTGGTTACGATGGCGCAACTCGACATAAATATCCTGCGCTGAAATGGAATCGTTGAGGGTTTTGAGGAAATTGAGAATACGTTCTTGAGACCGGGTGCGTTTGACTGTCATGGGATTAGATTAACATCTACATGGGTTCGTCTGGCCTACATTTCTGAAGTTAGACGAGGTTGAGGGTTTGAAAAAAGCCCGGGTGTCAGTTTGGGGATTAACTACTGGGGAGTTTGAGGGGTTCTAAGTCCCGCGCTGTACCAGAATGGTCAGGGTCGGGATACATGGACCCCTCAAGTCAATTAAAGGGGTCGATGCCCTGAAAATTGACAATCAGTGGGATTGTCATGCTATAATATTATCGCAAATTATTTTTACGGTAATGCTGAGAGCGAACAAGTACAGAATTTATCCAACCTCCGAGCAAAGACAACACCTTGCTCAGAGTTTTGGTTGCTGTAGATTCGCATGGAACTACGCTCTCAATCTTACCAACGAAACCTACAAAGCTACAGGGAAGGGTCTGGGTCGCTTTGCCATTCAGAAGGAGATAACCAATCTCAAGAAAGAATATGAATGGATGAGAGAGCCTTATTCCCAATGCTTACAGGTGGTGGCCCTAAATTTGTCTAGGGCTTTTATCAACTTTTTTGAAGGGAGGGCGGCTTATCCTCAATTCAAGTCAAAGCACCGTAACCAATCCATTAGTTATCCTCAGAATGTCTCTATTGTAGAAGATGGCATCAAATTTCCCAAGATGGGAATTGTTCATGCCAGACTACACAGACCTATTGAAGGGGCAATCAGAACCGTTACGGTGTCGATGAATGCCTCATGCCAATACTTTGCCTCTGTCCTAGTCGATGATGGGGAAGATATCCCCGAAAAAACGACTGAAGGTAAAGCGGTAGGTATTGATTTAGGGTTGACTCATTTTGCTATCACCTCCGATGGGTCTAAGTTTGACAACCCCCGTTGGTTAGCTAAACATGAGAAAAATCTAAGAACCAAACAGAAGCGGCTATCCAGAAGACAGAAAGGCTCTAACAACCGCAACAAAACCCGTAAGCAGGTAGCCGGGGTACACAACAAAATATCTCGATGCAGGTCAGATTTCCACCACAAACTGTCGCGCAGGATGGTAGACGAAAACCAAGTCATAGTGGTAGAAAATCTAGCAGTTAGGAACCTGGTCAGAAACCACTGTCTCGCTAAAGCAATCAGTCAGGTTGGATGGGGTCAGTTCTGTACCATGCTGAAGTACAAAGCAGAGCAAGAAGGGAAAGTTTACCTTGAGGTAGACCGCTTCTTTCCTAGCTCAAAAACCTGCAATGTTTGCCTCAATCAAGTAAGCAGCCTGACCCTTGATATGAGGTTTTGGCAGTGTGAAAAATGTCAAACGAAGCACGATAGAGACATAAACGCGGCTAAGAACATCAGAGATGAAGGACTGCGGATTTTATCCTCGGGGACCGGGGAGTTCGCCTACCGCCCAGGTGTAAGACGAGATAGTAGAGGACGCAAGAAATCCACTCTTTCGCAATCTGTTGGGTAGGAAGCCGACGGTGTAATCTCTGATTCACCGTTCGGTAGTTCACAATAAAAGATGCTGTGGCATCTAATGGCATTATCACCAGAAGTTAGGGCGGATTGTTGTGACTTTAAAGAAATATCAGGCTCATATCTATGTTACTCTGCGGCCTTCGGTTTTGGATCCGGCAGGAACTGCTGTGGAGTCGGGACTGCAAAAAATGGGCGATCGCAATGTGGAAGGGGTCCGCATTGGCAAATATGTGGAATTGACGATTACTTCGGAATCCCCGGAAGCAGCAACGAAACAACTCGATCGCATTTGTGACCAACTTTTAGCCAATCCGGTGATTGAGAACTATCGGTTTGAGTTAGTTGAAGTAGCAACCATGATGAAAGCGGGGGCATAATACGGTGAAATTTGGAGTTGTAGTCTTTCCCGGTTCCAATTGCGATCGCGATGTGGCGTATGTCACCCAAGGATTGCTCGACTGCCCTACTCGGTTAGTCTGGCATCAGGAGACGGATATCTCGGATTTGGATGTGGTGGTGTTACCCGGAGGGTTTAGCTACGGCGATTATTTACGCTGTGGGGCGATCGCGCAATTTTCCCCTGTCATGGCGGAAATCATCAAACACGCCGAACAGGGTAAATTAGTCCTGGGAATTTGTAATGGGTTCCAAGTCTTAACCGAAGCGGGACTGCTACCTGGGGCCTTAATTAGAAATCGCGACTTGCACTTTATCTGCGATCGCGTCCCGATGAAGGTGGAAAATACCCGTCTGCCTTGGACTTCCAACTACCAATCCGGGGAAATCATCACCCTGCCGATCGCCCACGGGGAGGGCCGCTACTATGCCGATGCGGATACTCTCGCCCAACTGGAAGACAATGGACAGGTGGTGTTTCGCTATTGCAGTCCCCAAGGGGAGAGTAACTCAGACAGTAATCCCAATGGGTCCTTAAATCAGATTGCCGGAATCTGTAATTCCCGAGGGAATGTCCTGGGGATGATGCCCCATCCGGAACGGGCATCGGACCCGATGTTGGGAGATACGGATGGGATGAAATTGTTTGAAAGTGTTTTGAATGCGGCGATCGCAGCAGTCCGATAACGCTTTGGAGTGAGCTAAGGGGTTCTCTGAGCCCTCCCCTTGGCAAGGGGAGGGTTGGGTGGGGTCTACCCATTCAGCAACACAACGACCTTTGATACCCGGATTTGCTTGAAATCCTCATGGGGTAAAGGATTAAACCTTTGAAAATTCCCGGGGAGTGGACCCCACCCTAACCCTCCCCTTGCCAAGGGGAGGGGACCGGAAGTGTGCTTACAGCGGTTAGGTCTTTTTTTTCGGGTGTCATGTCGGTACTGTATCGGTCAGAAAACGGGTTTTTTGTGAAAATTTGGAGCAACTCGTGCTAAATCTGGGCCAGTTAGACAAGTAGACAAGTAGGGTGGGCACTGCCCACCTGAATTACGGTGGGCAGTGCCCACCCTACTTGTCTATTATATTGATGCGTTCAATTAGAAAAACAATTCCCCGAATGCTACCAATGGAAATGGGACCTCAATTGCGATAAGCTAGGATTGAATTTCCCCGAGACAGGAATGGGGAAGGGGGTGCATTTGGAACGGGCGAAAAAATAGAATTATAAACGTCATGGTTACGGGGAAACGAATTCACAACTGATTCAATCGTGAAACGAACCCAGGAAAACCCAGTTGTTCAGACTAAAGAAGGGAGGGAGATCGTGAGGTCACCTAAGTTAATGGGATGGGTGTTAGCGTTGTCTGTGATGATAACACCTCAGTTAGCCGTTGGACAATCTATTGAAGAACTTTCGCAACAGGGCAATACTGCATTTACGGCGGGAAATTATGCCCAAGCGGAACAGATTTGGCGTCAGATTGTGACGATGGATGCCAATAATTCAGCGGCTCATATTTGGTTAGGGTTATCCTTATTTTATCAGGATAAGGTGGAGGAGGCGATCGCCCAGTATCGGCAAGCGTTGGCATTGGATCCGAATAATGCCAGTGCGTATAATAATTTGGGAAATGCCTACACCGATCGCCAACAACATGAGGAGGCGATCGCCGCTTATCAGCAAGCATTACGTCTGAATCCGGATCAAGCTCAGACTTATTTTAATTTAGGGTTTGCCCTCACTGCGGTGAAGCGAGGAGATGAGGCAGTTGCGGCGTATCGGCGCGCAGTCGAACTTGATCCGAATGATGCGGAAGCGCAGGTGAAAATTGCCAATTTGCTGGTGCGGCAGAATAAGTTAGAGGAGGCGATCGCCGCTTATCGGACGGCGATCGGGCTGAATGCCAATGATGCGGAGGCACATCTGAATTTGGGGTTAGCTTTAGCGCGTCAGGATAAAGTAGACGAGGCGATCGCCGCTTATCGGCAAGCGCTGAATATCAATCCCAATCTCGCCGAGGTGCATAATAATTTGGGGGTGATGTTGCGACGGCAGAACCAGTTAGAGGAAGCGACTGCTGCTTATGAACGGGCGATCGCTATCTCACCGAATCTGGCTACAGCGTATAATGGATTAGCCGCAGTATATCGCGAACAGGGCAACCTCGACGAGGCAATTGCCACCTATCGCCGTGCTTTAGCTTTACCGGATCGACCGGCAAATCCAGCCAGTGCTCATACTTTAGCCCATAATGGCTTGGGGCTAACTCTGAAGCAACAAGGCAACATTGCAGAGGCGATCGAGCAATTCCAACGGGCGATCGAACTCTCCCCCAATTACGCCCCAGCGCAATATAATCTCACCCAAGCCCAACAACAAGCCAATTAATTCACCCAAAGGACGCGGCAATACCGCGTCCTTTTGAACGGGTGAAATTTCCTTACTTCAACTCAAATGCGGGAATGTATGACGGAGCCAGCCACCCCACTTGTTCTAGTAAAGAGGCGCGATCCCAATACAGTCGTTCATAGGCTATTTTGCCATCCCGAAATCCGACCACAATCACGATTAACATTTCAATTTTTTTGTGCGTAATTGGAATATTGGGCAGAACAAAAATATCCTGTGAGTGGGTAAAAGAAAAGGATTGCTCATCGACAATTTGCGTTTCACCCACGGTGCGAGATATTAATTTTCCCTGAGTATCAGGGGGTAATTTTCCGATGAAGTAGTTGGCATAAAATTTTTCAATTTCTGCTTTACCCGAGGCAATCGTAGAGAGAGGAACTAGATTGACATAGGCATCCTCGGTCATGGTTTTCAAGGCTGCTTGAACATCTAGGTTGAAAAATTCAGCCGCTTGATGAGCTTCCCAAATTTCTACTAAGTTGGGGTTAGGAGTGACGGAAGATAAAGATGTATTCTTCATGGATTTATCGCCTAAAATTGGTCAACCTTCCCTGATGAGGGGAACCTAATCCTATCAAGTCCGGTTAATTTTATCAAAATTCCTGGGTGTGGTGTTCCGGACTTGAATTTTTAGGCGATCGCATCCTGAATCGACACCACTTTCCTTGTTCCTGCTGCCTTCACCAACGCCTGAAAAATCCGCTGATGAGAGATATCCTCCGGAGACAATTCGGGATGCCACTGCACGGCGATCGCAAAAGAACAGTGCTGATGTTCCACCGCCTCAATCACATAATCCCCCACCGACTCCGCCACCACCCGCCAACCCGGTGCTAAATTTCTCACCGCTTGATGATGCCAGGATACCACCTCAATCTCCATTTTTCCAATAATCCCACCTAAGCGACTGCTGGACAGAATTCTCACGGTATGCTTTGCCGGATAAAGATGACCCGGTGCCGGGACTAACCGATGCTGAACCTGCATCCCATACTCATCGGGAACATGAGTCACCAAAGTTCCCCCACAGGCAACGATCGCCACCTCCATGCCGCGACAAATCCCCAAAAATGGCAGATCTTTTTCCAGGCACAACCGCGTTAATGTGAGTTCAAATTCATCCCGTTCTGAGTCAATATTATAAATACAAGGATGAGACGACCCCTGATAGGCACTCGGGTCAATATCCCCACCCCCTGATAAAATCAACCCATCGATCCGTTCCAAAACTTCCGCCGGATTCGGTTCTCCCGGGGGTAACAGTACCGGAATGCCACCTGCGGCGCGGACTGCATCAACGTAACTTGCGGCAAGGGAAAAAGCGGTGACTCCGTTTCTGCCATAAGTGCTAATGCCAATCAGAGGTGCTTTCAGAGATTTAGTCATAACAGGAGAGTAGCAACGTAGGAGGGTATGAAAGAATCTCCTTTTATCTTCACCGTTTTAAGTAAAAAAGCAGTATAAAAAATTGCAATTTAATCCAATGGAATAAACAGTCCATTCTTCTCCTCGTGATTCGCTTGCCACAACCAGAAACCCGTTGGGTCTCCTATTTTCAACCCAGGAGTTCTGGATTGACATCAATGGGAGGGGCGGGGGCGAGCATATCAACTGGGGATAGTTGATCCATCTATTTTTGTAGTGTACCCAAAAAAAAGCAGGCGATCGCCATGAGTCGGAAAAAAAATTAAAGCGTCATGATTAGCATCTTTGAGTTGAAGTAGAAGAGTAGGGTGGGCAATGCCCACCGTCAGTGAGGTGGGCATTGCCCACCCTACAATTGCTCTATAAAATGATTGAGACAGGCTGTGGAGATTCTCTCTCCTTGCAGTCAGTTTGGCAAAGGGTTTGGTAAACTCAATTATATGCGATCGCCTTGCTCATCTGGTCCAGTCAACCTCTAGGGATAATCACACTGAAAACATTGGAAAGCGTAACTGATTCAGCACCCCTTAGTCCGAGTCTCCAACCCAGGGACCTGTCATGGCCCTTTTGGTTGGCGATGCCGCTGTACCCTTATGGCAGAAGACGCACCCTCTGTCAAGAAGTGGTCAAAGATACCCTCTGGACTTTTGAGCAGATTCAGGGCATTCTCTATGTCGTAGTTCCCATTCGCATGACGGTGGTCAAATTGGAACGGGGGGGATTATTGGTCTATGCACCGATCGCCCCAACGCCGGAATGTGTGAGGCAAGTTCAGGCATTAGAGTCTCAACATGGTCCGGTTAAATATATTATCCTACCCACGGTTTCCGGACTGGAACATAAGGTATTTGTCGGTCCGTTTGCGCGCCGTTTTCCCCTGGCGCAGGTGTTTGTAGCGCCCTCTCAATGGAGTTTTCCCCTCAATTTGCCTTTGAGTTGGTTAGGGTTGCCGCAACGACGCACCCAAGTGTTACCCCAAGATAGTAGCAAAGCCCCCTTTGCCGATGAGTTTGATTATGAAATTCTGGGCCCAATTGATTTAGGATTGGGACGATTTGGGGAAGTGGCGTTTTTCCATAGATCATCGCGATCGCTGTTAGTCACGGATTCTGTGCTATCTATCCCCGAAGACCCCCCGGCAGTCGTGGAACTTGACCCTTATCCCCTGCTGTTTCATGCGCGGGATAATGCTGCTGATGTTCGGGAAGATACTCCCGCTAATCGTCGTCAAGGATGGCAGCGAATTTGTCTGTTTGCATTTTATTTCCGCCCTAGCACATTAAATACCCTGAAACTCAGACAAGCGTTTCAACTGGCGCGCCACGTCAGCGATCGCTCCAAAAAAGCCTATTTTGGCATCTTCCCCTTCGACTGGCAACCGGACTGGAAACAATCCTTTAACCTCCTGCGCGCCGATGGCAGACTGTTTGTCGCCCCCATCCTGCAAACCTTGATTCTCAACCGCGCCCCCCAGGAAACTCTCACTTGGGCTGATACCGTTGCCCGTTGGCAGTTTGAACGGATTGTTCCCTGTCACTTAGACTCGCCCCTGGATGTCGGTCCCCAAGCATTTCGGCAGGCGTTTAATTTTTTAGAACAGCCATCGGGGGGAAGTAACGAGACTACGGGGGAGAGTTCATCTTTGAGCGATCGCGATTTTGCCACCTTGCGAACCATCGACGAACTCCTCGATCGCTGGCGAATTACACCCCCTCGTCAGGATAGAGTATAATTTTCCTCGGACAGAATTCCGCCCGCTGGTAACAGATTGCCGATCCGGGCGATCGCATCGACAATATGTCAGAACCTACGCAATATTTAACATAAACCCCTAAATGTAGAGGCGATTCGCGAATCGCCTCTACAGGGTTGGATTCTCAAAATTTGCATAAGTCCTGTATTCCAAGTTGAAAGGACGATCCGTCTCTGTCATCTACCTCAAGAGAGAGTTCCCTCAGACGCCGAAATTGTTAACGTTCGATCGCCAGAAAATCCGCTTCTGCCCCTATTCGTCAAAAAACTTCATGAAGAATTGTAAAAATTTTAATACACTTGAGAGGGACAACAACACAACCAGAGGACCGTCTCATGCTAGAGTTATATCAATTTGAACTGTCGCAATACAGCGAAAAAGTCAGACTCATCCTGGATTACAAAGGATTAGAGTACCGCAAAGTGGAAGTCACCCCAGGGGTTGGACAGATCGAAGTCTACCAACTTTCCGGGCAATCCCAAGTCCCCATCCTCAAAGATGGCAGTACCGTAATTGCCGATTCCACCAAAATCGCCAAATACTTAGACGAAAAATATCCCGATCGCCCGATTCTCCCCACCGACCCCACAGAACGAGGATTGTGCCTGATGATGGAAGAATGGGCGGATGAATCCATTGGCACCAAAAGCCGAGTCGTCCTGTTTCAGGGAATCAGTCAGGATCAAAGTTTCCGCAGTGCACTCCTGCCGTCGAGTACCCCGGATTTCCTCAGAAATCTGATTGAAGCGGTGCCATCGGACCTCCTGAGAACCCTCGGTTCGGGTCTCGGTGCCTCCCCAGATGCCGTAAAATCCGCTGAGGACGCCATCAAACAAGATTTAGAAGCCCTCTGCTTGATTTTGCAAGATCGTCCCTATTTAACCGGCAATCAGCCGACCCTAGCGGATTTAGCCGTAGCTGGATTATCCATCCTGCTCAAATTCCCTGCCGGACCTTATCTGGATATTCCCGAAAAATTGCGTGGCAAAGGCGTGGCGGGAATTGCGGACCATCCCCTGTATGAACCCTTTTTCACCTGGCGCGATCGCCTCTATGCCGAATTCCGCAAACCCTTACCCTACGCCCCTGCTACTCCTATTGGTACAGGTCAAAAACCGACCTCCATTGAGATAGAATAAGCGATAACTCCGGTCAAAAAAGTATGTATGCGCTCAAAGCATACATACTTTTTTTATGGGTTTCTAGGGGAATCTGCATAAATTCTGTGCTATTTTTTTTCAGGATGAACCGTAAACTAACCTTGACAAGCAATTGTAGGGTGGGCACTGCCCACCGTAAGTAAGGTGGGCAGTGCCCACCCTACAATTACTCAAAGCATACATACTTTTTTTATGGGTTTCTAGGGGAGGCTGCATAAATTCTGTGCTATTTTTTTTTAAAAGATTAACCGTAAGCTAACCTTGACAAGACAAAATCATGTAGAATTTTTCATCAAGGTGTTGAAATAGCAGCATTTCCTTTCCCTTTCCCTTTCCCTTTCCCTTTATAAAAATTGCCCTATGAATTCCGATCGCCCATTAGGTTCTGTTATCCAAGGTTCTCTGAGTAAAGGTTTAGAAGTCAAATTACATCCCGATGTCTCCGTCGAAGAGATGCGAGTCGGAAAATTTTTAGTCGTCCGAGGGGTGCGATCGCATTTCTTCTGTTTACTCACCGATGTCTGTTTAGGAACCACCAACGAGCGGATTTCCATCAATCCTCCCCACCCGGAAGATACCTTCATGCAGGAAGTGCTCGCAGGCAGCAGCACTTATGGAAAAATCGAACTCTCCCCCATGTTAATGCTCACCCCAGAAGCAGACGAAGGGGGATGGAGTCCGAATTCTCTGCTCAAAACCTCCGCCAATAACGGACTGAAAACTAACGGATTGGCCTCTTATCAAGCCAATACCACGGGAGAAATGCAGTTAAGGCCGGTTAAAACCATTCCTAGCCACTTTTCCCAAGTTCACGATGCCAGTGAGAGGGATTTTCGCCTTGTCTTTGGTTGGGAAGATGACCCCCATCGCCGCAACTTTGCGATCGGTCAACCCCTAGATATGAATGTTCCCGTTTGCATCGACCTCGATCGCTTCGTCGAACGCAGTAACGGCGTATTTGGCAAATCCGGCACCGGCAAATCCTTCCTCACCCGCCTCCTCCTCTCCGGCATCATCCGCAAACAAGCTGCCGTGAATCTGATCTTTGATATGCACTCGGAATATGGCTGGGAAGCTGCCACCGAAGGCAAACAATTTAGTACCGTCAAAGGCTTACGGCAACTCTTCCCCAACGAAGTCGAAGTCTACACCCTCGACCCCGAATCCACCCGCCGACGCGGAGTCCGCGATGCTCAAGAATTGTATCTCGCCTATGACCAAATCGAAGTCGAAGATATCCGGTTAGTCTCACGGGAGTTAAACCTCTCCGAAGCCAGTATCGAAAATGCAATTATTCTCCGCAATGAATTTGGCACGACTTGGATTACCCAACTCCTAGCCATGAGTAATGAAGACATCCAAATGTTTTGCGATGAAAAGCGCGGGAATAAAGCCTCAATCATGGCATTACAGCGCAAACTCGGACTGTTAGACGAACTCAAGTATATCCGGAATAGCTGCCCGCAAAATTATGTGAAGCAGATTTTGGACAAACTGAATGCCGGTAAACATTTAGTCATTGAGTTTGGGTCTCAGTCGAATATGCTCTCTTATATGTTAGTGACCAATGTCTTGAGTAGGCGGATTCATCGGGCTTATGTGGAAAAATCCGAGATATTTTTACAAACCAAAAACCCCAGCGATCGGCCCAGACAATTGGTAATTACCATCGAAGAAGCCCACCGTTTCCTAGACAGCGCCACCGTCCGCCAAACCATCTTTGGCACGATCGCCCGAGAAATGCGGAAATACTTTGTCACCCTCCTCGTCGTGGATCAACGGCCCTCGGGAATTGATAACGAAGTCATGTCCCAAATCGGCACCCGCATCACCGCGTTACTCAATGATGAAAAAGATATTGATGCCATTTTCACCGGCGTTTCTGGAGGACAAAATCTCAAATCCGTTCTCTCCAAGCTAGATTCCAAGCAACAAGCCCTCGTCCTCGGTCATGCCGTTCCCATGCCCGTGGTGGTCCAAACCCGTGCTTATGATGCCAAATTCTATCAAGAAGTCGGCGATATGGATTGGGAAGGCATGGAAACTGATTTACTATTAACCGCTGCCGAATCAGCTAAATTGGATTTAGGGTTTTAAAAGGGTGCAGGTGAGAGAGTGTCCGAGGATAATCTCTTTAGGTTCCTTCTGATTCCGCTGCCAGATTAAGCGCCTTTACTAGGGCGTCGTTATCCCATTGGTTAGAAACCGGGTTTCTTAACCCAGATGGTGATAATTAGCAACCAATCTGGCCGAGAAACCCGGTTTCTTGTCCTGGAGTAGCCCCGTCAATGTAGGGGCGTATTGCATACGCCCCTGGGGCGCAAGCATTTACTCCGACAGATACCTTGCTTTCAACTGAATCGCTGAGGGGATGACCCCTGTTGGCAAACGCCCGATCGCCAGAGTCTGTTAAGTTTTGCGATCGCTTTGCCGTAGGTTCTGGACTCGTGACTCGTTCCGGTCTACACTGATTCTTATAACTTAGCTTCTCACTCCTCAATTTCACCGCTGTATTTAGAACCGTCAAACCGGGCATTTTTGTCGTGTTTTGGCAATCCTAACTCAATTAGAACTGTCGAATCAATCGGTTCTGGCGATTTCATCAAGTTTAAGATGACTCATCTTCCTAGAGAGGGATAGTCACGGGGCAGATGCCTGATTACTATAGAAATGAAGGCACTTCCGAAGATTGTAAACAATTATAAACCAATTCCGTAATCCAGGAATGCGGTGCTGGATCTACTCAGTAAGAAATAACAATTCTTTTCTTTTCTCAAAAAAAATCACAGTTTTAAATTTCAGTATTTAGGGGGGAATGTAGGGTGCTTAATAAAATTTTTTGCTCGACTATTTCAGAAACTCAGCAGAACCCATCGACCCAAACCCTAGGGTCTCAATGCCTATCCGCATTGAATCTCTGGGCTGCTGGAAGCGTCTGCACTTTAGTAGCCACAGCATACTCTCTCTTTGGCGGGGGAAATCTCGCGGCAGTGGCCAATCCGGTAGCGGTGAGCGCACAATCCGGTCCTTCTGCTGCTTGGGTTGCGGATGCGGCAGCGGTGACGAGAACCAACAATTTACCCGATGGGGTTTATCTCTATGGGGAAACTTCTGAACCGGACCAACTGGGACGAGCCTATCTCATTTTTGAGGTCCGTTCTACTCAACTGATTGGTGCATTTTATATGCCCAGTTCATCGTTTGATTGCTTATATGGGACCGTGGAACCCCAACAGTTAGCCCTGACGATTGTGGATAGTTACGAGGATACTGAGTATTCTTACGCAGTGGGAATTGAACATTCCCCGATCGCCTCTGCCCAAAATCCAGCCCGAGATAATATCGTGCGCTTAGAAGGATTGCAATCCATCTCTACCGTGAGCGAGAATGATCAACGGATTTTGAATGTCTGTAAAGAAAATTATCAGGAACAAGTTTGGCCGCAATAATCCCAGGAACGAAAAAACCGACACCCGACTGGGTGTCGATATCGTAGGAAGCTAACTGTCCC
>NZ_JAMXOT010000261.1 GCF_024220515.1 Oscillatoria sp. HE19RPO | reverse complement strand
CGTTACTACGAACATTGGAAACGACTGAAGTCGTTACTACGAACATTAAGAACGACTGAAGTCGTTACTACGAACATTGGAAACGACTGAAGTCGTTACTACGAACATTAAGAACGACTGAAGTCGTTACTACGAACATTAAGAACGACTGAAGTCGTTACTACGAACTTTTACTCCGTTAAGGCTTTTTGCTGTTGATATAAGGCTTTAAATCGACGCTGCTGCTCATTGTGATTGACAATCGGTGCCGGATATCCATAGGATTTGCGTTCTAATGGGAGAATTTTCCCTGAAATTAAGGCTTCTGTCTCAATGGATCGCAACTCGGGTACCCACTCTCGAATGTAGTCTCCCTCGGGGTCGAATTTCTGGGTTTGAGTTGTGGGATTGAAAATTCGTAGGGGTTTAGGGTCCATGCCACTGGAGGCACTCCATTGCCAACCGCCATTGTTGGCAGCGAGGTCTCCATCATATAATTTTTGCATGAAATATTGTTCTCCCCACTGCCAATTTATAATCAAATCTTTGGTGAGAAAACTGGCGACAATCATCCGACAACGGTTGTGCATCCAACCAGTTTCATTCAGTTGGCGCATGGCAGCATCGACGATGGGATAGCCGGTTTGTCCTTCACACCAAGCTTGAAAGAGTTCTTCGTTATTCTCCCAAGGAAAGTCTTTCCAAGTGTCTCGATAAGGTCCTGTAGCGAGTTCGGGAAAATGATAAAGTGCCTGTTGATAAAATTCGCGCCATGCGAGTTCTTGTTGCCAGGTTTGGACGCCTTTGCGGGTTTCGTCACTCCGGCATTGTTCAGCGGCGAGGAGGGTGGCATTCCAGACGGTGCGAATGCCGATCGCCCCAAATTTGAGGGCGGCACTTAATAGAGAAGTTCCTGGAACTGCGGGGAAATTCCGTTGTTCGTCGTAGTCGTAAATGGTGCGATCGCTAAATTCTTCCAGTTGCGATCGCGCAGCACTTTCCCCGGGTTCCAGCATCAGCGGATTATCCCAACTCAATCCTAAATCTTTGAGGGTCGGTAATGCAACGACACCCGCATTCTTGGCTCGTTCTTCTTCTTCTTTACTCAGAGATATAGCCTGTTCTAATCCTGGCACAGGTTCTGTTTTGGTTTGGCGAATCCAGTTTTTCCAAAAGGGTGTATAAACGGTGTAGGGATTGCCGGTATTACTACAAATCTCTCCAGGAAAATGTAATAGCTGGTCCCAAAATGTTTCCACTGCAATTCCCTGTTCTTTTAGGGCTTCTCGAACGGCTTGGTCCCGGTCCTGGGAATAAGGTTCTATGTCTAAATTCCAATAGACAAATTGCGCTTGTAAGGCAGTTGCTAATTGGGCGATCGCAACTCTAGGTTCATCAAACAGGATGAACAATTGACTCCCAATTTTAGCATAGTTTTCCTGGAGTTCAGCCAAACAACCGAGCATATATTTAACCCGGGCGGGTGCAATATCTGCGCCGTTTAAAATATTGGGGTCTAGGCAAAATACTCCTACGAGTTTTCGGCTTTTTTCAAAGGCAGTCGCCAATCCGATATTATCGGTCATTCTTAAATCACGGCGATGCCAAAACAGAATTAAATCGGACATGAATCTTCCTGGTTTTTATCTATTATTTAACTTGGGTGTTGAGTTTCTTTTAAACTCATTAATTTTTGGTCTAATTCAATGATATAATCTTTTCCGTAGGTCTGATTTTCTAAGGTATCGATGAGAGTTTGGGGAAGGTCCTGAGTGATTTCTGGACTACAGGAGGCAGCAGCCAGGGCGATCGCCGCGACGGTATCCACATCGCCGGTAAAGGCGATGCAATCTTGCAGCAGTCCACTCAGGGAATGATTGCGGGCGATCGCAGTTAAAGCGGCTTTTACACAAATCCATCCGGTTGTTTTCACGGGTCCTTGCCAGGGTTGGGACCATTGATAACCGGGGATGTATGTTTCAATAAATTCACCCAAATTGAGTTTCGGTCCTCGATTATAAATAAAATAATGAGCCATTAAAGCAGCAGCACAAGCGGCATTAATGCCATCGGGGGTATTATGAGTAATCGCCGCTTGTAAGGTGGTTGCTTCCATCACGGCTTCTGGTGTGGCTAATATCCCAAGGGGGGCGGCACCCATGGCGGCACCACTTTTATCACTTCTAACGTTAATTTTAGCTAAAAAGTCGGCTCCATCTTGGACTTGTAGCAAGAAGTCATAAAATTTTTGGGCATATCCTTCCCGGGGATCGCGTTTAAAGGCGGTAACAAAGCGATTGGCGACTGCTAGGGTTGTCCAGGGTTCTCCAGATACTAAAGTTTCGGCGATCGCCAAGCTCATTTGGGTGTCATCGGTGTAACAGCCGGGATGAATTTGATGCCGAGGATGTTGGACATAGTGGGTTAAAGTATTCTCCGGAATCATTTCATCGGCATATTCAAATCCCGCCCCGTAAGCATCACCCACTGCTAATTCTAAGAGCATTTTTATACTTTTTGAATTCCCGAACAGGACAGGATCATGCCCTGTCCTGTTCGATAGTTTACTTAAAAATTTAGAAGACGCTGCGCTAGAAAAAAGCTGGAAATTGATTTAGAATCCACGGCTTCTCCATTTAAAATAGCCAGTTCCAAGTCGTGAGGCGTCATTAAAACGGTTTGGATATCTTCATCGTCATCCAATTGTTGCGGCGTGGTTAATTTTTCTAAATCTTGGGCTAAAAAGGCATAAATGACTTCATCAGAATACCCCGGTGCGAGGAAAAACTTCCCTAAGCTTTGCCATTTATGGGCACGGTATCCGGTTTCTTCTTCTATTTCCCGTTGGATGGTTTGAAAAGGGTCTTCATCATGTTCCACGGTTCCTGCGGGAAATTCTAATAATCGTCCTTGGACGGCAAAGCGATATTGTTCTACTAAAACGAGTCGTCCATCTGCGGTAATGGGGATGCAGAGTGCGCCGCCTGGGTGTCGAATGCATTCCCATTCCCCTTCAGCACCATTGGGAAGACGTAAACGGTTGACATCAAAGCCAAATTTTCGACCGGAATAGGAGAGACGATGTTTAATCAGGGTGGGGGGTTCTTGACCGAATACCATAGTTATTTAAAACGGCGATCGCTGAATGTGCAGAGGAACGAGGGGACAGAGGAATTCAAGACAATTCCCCGGAGACTTTAGCGGACTTAATCTCACCCTGGCGGTGCGTTTAGCTACAGCCGTAACGCACCGGATTTTCGGGAAAATTCTCAACCCTAAATTGGGGGATTCAGAGGTTAGTCTTGCTTTACCTCAAAGCCGACTGCGGTGATAGCTTGTTTGAAAGATGATTCGGAAGCGGCGGAATCTAGGGTAACCGTTTTGCTTTCTAAATCAATATCAACTTTAGCATCAGAATCAACCGTTTTAATTGCGCCGGTCACTTTTTCGGCACAGCCTTCACAGACCATTGATGGAACTTTTAGTTTGAGTGCCATTGTTAAACCTCGTTTACTTTACTGCTTCCTATTGTGATGGGAAAGGCTGATTTTTGCTATCTCCCCTCTGGCAGATTTGTGGGAATTAACTCCTGATCCCCTCGATTCATGGAATAGATTTATCAATTGTACAGGGTTTGTACCCCCCTGGTGTCTATTCGTTGCAGAAGTTGACCGATCGCCTCGCCAGATACGGGATCTACCCAGTCTGGGGCGATTTCTGCTAACGGCACTAGGGGAACTCCAAAAAATAAAATACCCAAAAAACCCGCACCCTTAAGGGTGGGGCTACACGGACAAAGCCCGCCTGCGCGGGCTAATATAGTTAGGTGCTTAACCATCGGGATTTGGATGATTTATTTGTTGGAACACCCTA
>NZ_JAMXOT010000260.1 GCF_024220515.1 Oscillatoria sp. HE19RPO | reverse complement strand
ATGAAACGCTAAAAACGTTAATGACTACATTGTAGCACTAAGGGATAGGCAAGGGATAGGCGGTTAAAACCGCTCGTTCGTTTTTCCTCTGCGCTCTAAAGATGCGCAGTTCCCAAACATCTCGGAGTTTTATATGGGTGCAAGATGTCCGTTTTTAACCGATGTAGGGGCGCTTCGCGAAGCGCCTCTACAAGCGGGGGATTTATCCCTCGCTGGACTTCTGAAAGGGATTAACCGCCAAATGATAAGGCTTTGCCGCGAATGTCGGTGTTGAGTTTTCCGCGATCATAGACCACTTGACCGCCGACAATGGTTACCACGGGCCATCCGGTGAGGCTCCAGCCCTCGAAGGGATTCCAGCCACATTTACTAACCACTTCTTCCCTTAATACGGGACGGTAGGTGTTTAAATCCACCAGGACTAAATCGGCATCGTAACCCGGGGCGATCGCCCCTTTGTTGGGGATTCGATAGCCTTTGGCAACGGCAGTGGACATCCAATGGGCGACTTGGGGGACGGTGCAGCGTCCCTGCATGGCTTGAGTCAGCATTAGGGGCAGGGAGGTTTCCACTCCGGGCATTCCCGAGGGGGTATTGGGATAGCCTTGGGCTTTTTCTTCGAGGGTATGAGGGGCATGGTCCGTAGCAATAAAATCAATCACGCCATCCAGGAGGGCCTGCCAGAGAATTTCGTTATCCCGGGGCGATCGCAACGGGGGATTCATCTGCGCCAAGGTGCCGATGGTGTCGTAGGCACTGGTATTCAGCAGCAGATGTTGGGGGGTGACTTCGGCGGTAACCCAACTGGGTTTATCTTCACGCAACAGCAGGGCTTCATCGCCGGTGGACAGATGCAAAATATGCAGGCGGCGTTGGTATTTTTTAGAGAGACTTAAGGCGCGCTTGGTGGCGATTAAGGCAGCTTGAGTATCCTGAATTTCAGAATGGACTGCTGGATCCGTGCGACCGCTAAACTGTTGACGGCGTTCCTCGATGCGGGTGCGGTCCTCGGCATGGACGGCAATCAGGCGATCGCCTTGACTAAAAATCGCCTCCAATGCCTCCTGATCGTCCACCAACAACGGACCCTTCATCGACCCCATAAAAATTTTAATCCCACAGGCGGGATGAGCTTCCACCAAATCTGGTAAATGTTCTGCCGTTGCCCCAATAAAAAAGCCATAATTAACTAAGGACGAACGAGCGCCCCGAGCCAATTTATCATCCAGAGTCGCCTGGGTGGTGGTCAGGGGTCGGGTGTTGGGCATCTCCAAGAAGGAAGTCACCCCGCCCTTAGCACAGGCACAACTGGCTGTAAACAGGTCTTCCTTATATTCGAGTCCGGGTTCGCGGAAATGAACCTGGGGGTCGATTACCCCGGGCAACAAAGTCAGCCCAACCGCGTCAATCACCTCCAGATTATCGTCAGGGTCGGGATTTTCAGCTAAACCTGGAATATCCGGTCCAATTTGGCGGATTTTTCCCTCTTGGATCAGGACATCACCCTGTAAAAATTCTCCATCGGGCTGTAAAATCCGGGCTTGTCGGATTAATAAATGGTTTCTCATGGTCAAGTTCCTTGTGTTGTGTTGAACCCTGGTTCGGTCAAGTCAAGGATATCCCGTTTGGGGGGTTTATGTCGGGAGCAATGATTTAGTCAACTCACCCCTCTAGTTGCCAAAATCAGACCGACATTTTACACTGGATGAAGATATGGACATGGGTACAAGACAGGATCGATATTGGGGCGTGATTTTCCCTCTTCCCGGTTCACCCTCTTCCCGGAGCGGGGGGCTAAATCTTCGTACTCTCAGCTTAACTAGAGTGTTCAGGTTAATTTTCTCAACCTGACTTGGAAAGGGGTGATGAACGAAGACCGAGGGGAAAAACGTCAACGGTTTAATACCCGTTAGGTCAACATCACCCGATGAAGATCCGGAGTCAATCCCTCAATCATCCAGCTCATCTGGTTATTAAAAATACACAGAAGTTCGGTTTATAATTGATGGTTAAAGGTTCGAGAAATAGATGGTATTTTAATCCCCGGCTACTTCTATAGGGAGAGCCAATTTTCCATTCTCCCCAATATTGTGTTAAAAACCAGCAGCACTATTAGGTCAAAAGTTAAAACATGACTCGTGCAAAAGAAACCGTGTCTGATATAAATTCTCAGCCAATTCCCCCTAACAATCCGGAACTCAAGCCAGAAAATCCTTGGGTGGAAGCACTTAAGACCATTGGCTTGAGTGCGATTTTAGCAATTGGGATTCGTCACTTTGTGGCCGAAGCACGCTACATCCCGTCGGGTTCGATGCTACCGACCCTAGAAATTAACGATCGCCTGATTGTGGATAAGTTGAGCTATCGCTTCACGAATCCAGAACGAGGCGATATTGTCGTCTTTTATCCCACGCAAACCCTCGAAGACCAAAATTTTAAAGATGCTTTTATCAAGCGGGTGATCGGGCTGCCTGGGGAAACGGTAGAGGTCAGAGGGGAACGGGTTTACATTAATAATATCCCCATCAAGGAACGCTATATTGAAGAAGGACCAAACTACCAATATGGGCCAGCACTGGTTCCTGACGATCAATATTTAGTGCTCGGGGATAATCGCAATAATAGCTACGATAGTCATTATTGGGGTTTCGTCCCTCGGGAGAAAATTATCGGTCGTGCAGTGATTCGGTTCTGGCCCCCGAATCGCATGGGAGAATTGAATCCACAACCCGTCTATATCCAAGAGACTCCACAGGAGTAGGGGAGGGATTTGGGGTGTTTCCATCCCAAGGAAGCAGTTTCGGGATTACCCGTTGGCGAACGAGAGCTTTCTGTTGAAGGACGGGGGATTTTTCTGGTTTTACCCGTCCTGAAATCCCTGGATATCAAACATGATAAGTTATCAAAATTGACTCTTCTCTAGCTTCAAGTCGTGGTCTTAAAAGGTACAACCCTCACCCTAAATCCCTCTCCCATTTTGGGAGAGGGACTTTGATTTTTCTCCTATTTTGGGAAAAGCGGTTGGGGTGCAGGGCTATCATGAACAGAATACAGAATGAAAACATGAGGAGGATCTCCATCGGGCGATCGCAACTTTTTGGTTTATGATGAGTGCACCCATGTCTAACGGCGATCGTCCCTAGGGTGAACCACCCATCTCCAACCCCCTTGTCATTCTACTGTTTAGGCGTCGGTGTTGACCGGCGATATCCCTTGACCGTGCCAAATCAACCCCATTCTGAACTCTCAAAGCCTGTATTTTTTGAAGGAAGTTATCGAGATCTGCGCGTTGAATCTACCCTGGGAGAATTACCCCTGTTTGATTTCCAGGTGGATATCACCCGACGCTGCTGTGATATCGTTCGCACTTTTGAAAAATATCCCCTTCTGACTGGGGTGATTTTGCGAGATGCGGGAGAATTTGTTGGGATGATGTCTCGACAGCGACTGCTAGAATATTTGATTCGTCCGCGCGCGAGTGAGTTGTTTTTAAATGCTCCCTTGCAAATGCTTTATAGCTATGCTCGGACTCAGATTATGCTACTAAGTTCCGAGACAACCATTGTCCAAGCGGCACGACAGGCATTACGGCGATCGCCTGAATTATTAGGCGAACCCCTCGTCGTCCAAACCAGTTCCGATAACTATCTATTACTCAATATTCATGAATTAAACCTCGCCTATTGGCAAATTCGCGGTATTGAAACTCAATTGCGGTTTGAACAAATTCAAGCGCAATTGGTACAAACGGATAAAATGGCGAGTTTGGGCCGGTTGGTCGATGGGGTGGCTCATGAAATTCTCGACCCCGTGGGATTTATTTGGGGAAATTTAACCTACGTTGCCAGCTATTCAGAGGAATTAATGGAGTTGGTGAATGCTTATCAAAAGTATTTACCCCAGTCCATACCGGAAATCGAGGACCTCCAGGAAGAAATTGAATATGAGTTTTTAAAAGAAGACTTGCCTCGGGCCATTTCTAGTCTGAAAAATGGAGCCGATCGCTTAAAACAGTTAGCCACTAGCTTGCAAAATTTTTGTCATATTGATGAAATTTATCCCAAACCCGCTGATATTCATGCCTGTATTGATAGTGTCTTGTTGTTGTTAAAAAGCCGCATTAGTGGCGAAATTGAAATTATCCAAAACTACGGACATCTCCCGCCGATATCCTGTTACGCCTCTCAACTCAATCAAGTTTTTATTAATATTTTAAGTAAAACCATTGATGGATTAATTCACGAAGCTGTCCATCAAAAATTTTCCTTGGAGTTCAGTGAAGCGGGCTTTCGAGCCAAGCCTCAACCTTCTCCAACCAAGTCAAAAATTTTCATCTCTACAGAATTGATATCTCGACCCGCTTTAATGCCGACCCAGCCGGATTCCCGGTGGGTTTCGATTAAAATTGCTGATAATGGGCGGGGAATTCCTCAAGCTAAAATTAATGAAATTTTAGCCTCCTTTGGAATGTCTAAATTGGCCGAAAAAGAAACCAGCTTTGCGGTGAGTTATTGGATTGTCACCGCCAAACATGGGGGAGAGCTTTATCTGCGATCGCGCACCCTGAATTCAGAGGATTTACCCCCAGGCATTGGCACCGAGTTTGAAATTCTCTTGCCCGGGGTTTAACCCCATCAACTCATCAAAAAGTTCCCTCGGATGGGATTGCCAAACTGTGCTATTCCAGTGCCTCCGGCAGAGTACAGAAATTGCTAAATCTGGATTCATACTCCATCCAATTGTCAAAGGTCTGTAAAAACCCACAGGCTCAAGCCTGGAGGCTCACAAGACAAAGCCTGCCTACGCAGGCTACTCCATAAAAACGACTTTTCATACCCGGATTTGGTATCACCCATCGCCGCGATCGCCTAACTATTCCTCGGGGGGATAAATGTGGCCCGTCATGGATTCAGGGAGGATGAGAGTGCCAATCCGGTAACCCTGGGGACTCGCCTGCGCGAAGTGAGGGACGGTGGGAGACTCCCCCCAATTCCCGAACGAGGTGCAATGCCTGAAAAACAATTAAATTTTGTGACAGAACAGCCCTTATAATTTATCTTAGATGCGCCAGAATCTTAAAGGGTTGGTTATTTTGTTTTTATAGTTTTTTCACTCATTAATCGGGGCAGGACTTGCTTAAAAAGGCAGAACCTCTAAGGGAAAGCGGCAGGAAATCTAGTCTGATGCTTTTATGCGATCGCCCGACAGAAACTGTCACAATAGAAACTGAGTATCCGACATGAATTTTGTAACGTAGAAAATTTCAGGGGAGGCACTGGCATCATGAATAGTAAACCCCAATTTGTTCAACAGGAATCCTGGATAGAACCGAGTTCTGAGTCCAATCAGGGGCCGGAACTGGATACTCAACTGAGTCGATCGCCCCAGGCACCAGGGCCTCAGTCCTGGGGAATAGACGGGAGAGACCCACGGGGCGATCGCACCCGGTCCCAGTGGCTCAAACCCTTAGTTGAAAGCATTTCCGAAGGCGTTATCCTCAAAGATGAGCGCGGATGTTGGCTGCTGGCAAACGAAGTCGCATTGAGGCTATTCCAATTAATCGGCGTGGACTATGCCGGTAAAACCAACCCCCAATTAAGTCAAGACTATCCCATCGCTCAAGAAATCTTGAGGGCTGATGCTGAATCTGAGCAAACCGCTTGGGAACTGTCCAAAACCATTTATCACCGGGTGGAATGTCCCGCCCCTTCCGGGGAACTGCGGTCCGTGGACATCAAAAAAACCCCCCTGTTTAACAGCGATGGGACCAGGCAAGGGACGATTGCGGTGGTTTGGGATCCAGATAGGAGCGATCGCCTCCAGGTTGAGGAGTCATCCCGAGGGAAACCGGGCAAACAGAAGGCGACAATGGAGACGATTCCGGATGTGATGCTGTATTTAAAAGCCGATGGCACCATTTTGGACTGCAAAAATGTGCCGGAACAGACGACAGCCATTCCGCCCAATTTTGAAATCGGGCTTTCTATCTATGAAATTTGGCCCCTATCCATCGCCACGGAAGGGATGAAATATATACTTCAAGCCTTGGAAACTGGGGAAGTTCAAACCTGGGAATATGAGTTGACGATTCATGGCAACTGCTACAGCCGGGAAGCGCGGATGATGGCTTGTGCAGAGGACCGAGTTGTCGCAATTTTGCGGGATATCACCGAACGCAAACAGGCGGAAGCGGCCTTAGAGTATGTGGCGCAAGCGGTGGAAAGTGCCAGTGATGCGATCGCCATCAGCGATGCCAATGGTAATCATATCTATCATAATTTGGCTTTTTCTACCCTGTTTGAGTATGGCACTGTGGAAGAGTTGAAAGCCGCCGGAGGTCCCTCCATTCTCTATACTGACCCCGAAATTGCCCGGGAAATCTTTGAGGCGATCGCCCCGGGTCAATCTTGGATCGGTTCGGTGGAACAGCGCACCCGCAGCGGTAAAATTGTCCAAGTGTTGCTCCGCGCCGATGCGATTAAAGACCCCACAGGTAAAATTATTGGACGGATTGGGATTAGTACGAATTTGACCCCCCAAATTCAGGTTGAAGCCGCCCTGCAACAATCCAAACAAAAACTTTCTCTGCACCTGGAACAAACCCCCTTAGCGGTGGTGGAATTCAACCTCAACGGAGAGATTGTGGAATGGAATCCGGCAGCGGAAGCAATTTTTGGGTATAGCAAAGCGGAAATCCTCGGACGGGGGATGGCGTTGCTCTTTCCAGCCACGGAGGAAGCGGATGCGGGTCAACGATGGCTGGATCTGTTGGATCAAAAGGGAGGCGCTTGCTCAATTTGTGAAAATGTCAAGAAAGATGGGCAGCGGGCTATTTGTGAGTGGTACACGACTCCCTTGATTGACCGGGAGGGTGAGACGATCGCCGTAGCATCTCTGGCCCAGGATATCACCGAACGGGTCCGGGCGGAGGAAGCCATGCGTCACCAGTCCGACCGGGAACGACTGGTGAGCGGGACTCTGGCCCGCATTCGCCAATCGTTGAATTTAGAAGAGATTTTGAATACGGCGGTTTCGGAAGTGAGACAATTTCTGGATTGCGATCGGGTGGTGGTGTATCAGATCTGGCCGGACCAGTCGGGGAGTGTGGTGACCGAATCGGTGATTCCGCCTTGGCCCTCAATGCTGGGAGAAAGTTTCGGAGAAGAAATTTTCCCGCCCAGTTGTTATGAGCGCTATTGTAACGGAACGGTTAAGGCGATCGATGATCTGAAGGCGGCGAATTCTCCCCAGTGTTTGATTGAATTTTTGCAACCCTTTGGGGTGAATGGGAAAATGATTGCGCCCTTGTTACATGAGAACCGCCTTTGGGGGTTGTTGGTGGCGCATCAATGTAATGGAATTCACCACTGGCAACCGTTTGAGATTAGGGGATTTGAGCAGTTGTCCGCTCAACTGGCGATCGCCATTCAACAATCCACTCTATTTAAACAGTTGGAAGCGGCAAATGAAGAATTACAGCGGATTGCTTCTTTGGATGGATTGACTCAGGTCGCCAACCGGCGCGCTTTTGATGAATGTCTCCATCGGGAATGGCGGCGAACCATTCGGGAACATTCGATGTTGTCTTTGATACTCTGTGATATTGATTTCTTTAAATTATACAATGATACTTATGGGCATCAAGCTGGGGATACTTGTTTAAAACAAGTCGCCCTGGCGATCGCCAGTGCCGTCAAGCGTCCCGCTGATTTAGTTGCTCGCTATGGGGGAGAGGAATTCGCCGTCATTCTTCCCCATACCAATGGCGAAGGGGCGATGCAAGTGGCGCAGACCATCCGCAATCAAGTTAAAGCCTTGCGGATTCATCATGCTAAGTCCCCGGTGGGTTATGTGTCGATTAGTTTGGGGGTGGCGGTGACTTTACCCCGACCTCAAGACTCGGTGGAGAAATTAATTCGGAGTGCCGATCGGGCACTGTATGAGGCGAAATCCCTCGGGCGCGATCGGGCAGTCTTGGAAAAATATTCGGCCTCGCTTTAAGTTGATGAAAAACCTTCAGCGAAAGGGTAACAAGAACGGCTCAATTTGTCCAGTTTCCACCCTGAAAAGAAAAGGAAAAAGCAAGTTGCTTTTTCCCATTCAATCCGGTGATTACCGGAAGATCGGCTGATAATTGAGCGGCACTTTATTCCCAAGAATCAAGGTCAAGGGCTTTGGAACCACCGCGTTGGAGTTGCATCAAAAGATTACCCAACTGAGACCAAACCAGCCAAGCGGTTAAAATGGTTAACGGGAAGGAAAAAACGTAGGAAATCAACAGATTAAATCCGAAAACCTGTAACCCGGACGCGAGAAACACACAAATCGCCCCAGCCATTCCCAAAAAAGGCAGTTGTAATTCCATGCCTCTAGCTTGAGAGAGACTGCGGGTTGAGCGATTCCGAGACCAGGCTTGCACCAATTGGGTGAGGGTGGCATAGAAGGCGGTTCCCGAGGCGACTGCCGCGATAAACGCAGCAGCTAACAGGAAATAAGGTGGCTCTGGATAGGGAAAGTTAGGCACGAATCTCTCCTACAAGACTGTCAACTCAGAAGGGTCAACTATCAACGGTAAAGGGGAAAGGCTCAACTGTAAAGAGGAAAGTTGTCAAAATAAAACCCGCACCCTCAAGGGTGGGGCACTCGCGGACAAAGCCCGCCTGCGCGGGCTAAAACCGAAAATCGACTTGAGACAACCGGATTTGGTAACAGGGGTGATGGTTGAAGAAATCGGTTCTTGAGACTACTTTTCCTCGAAAAAGGGGATTCCCGTAGGCATCGAAGGTAACAATGCTGCTGCACCTTCCCGGGAGAAGTCAGCTAAAGCCCCCCAAGCGGCATCGAATATCCGATTGGGGTGGATATCTTCCTTGATCAAGTTCCACAGACGGCGGACTTCTTCGGTATGGAGTTTGTCATCTTCGACTAACGCCAGTAAGATTTGACGGCGTAGAAACTCACCTTCTTCTGAGAGGAGATAGCGCAGACCTAACTCTGCCGTGGGGATAATATCAAAATTGGTGTCCGAACGGGCGATCGCAATCAAGTTTTCCAGACGACTCCATTGGAACTTGCCATCCTTAAATAACACATCAATCAACCGTCGTCGTAACTGCGGTGATTCTCCCGCCAGTAACCGCCGCGCGACATAAGGATAGGCCACATCCACGATTTTGAAATTAGGATCCATCGTCAAGGCTAACCCTTCTTGAGTCACCAGAGAGCGAATAATCAGGGCAAACTTAGCCGGGACCCGGAAGGGATACTCGTACATCAACTCCGAGAAGCGATCGGTAATCGTCTTAAAGTTGAA
Organism: Oscillatoria sp. HE19RPO; assembly: GCF_024220515.1. Lineage (GTDB taxonomy): Bacteria > Cyanobacteriota > Cyanobacteriia > Cyanobacteriales > Laspinemataceae > Laspinema. The sequence continues at coordinate 1,647 of NZ_JAMXOT010000260.1, read as the reverse complement.
ATCCCGCACACTTTGGCCGAGGATATCCCCTAATACCGCTTCTAAAGCAGGGACGATCGGCCAGATATCCGTCTCCGGGGTTAAAAATCCCAGTTTGACAAATTGTTCGGCTAATTCTATATAGTCTTTATTGATCAGATGAACGATCGCCTCCACCAAGTTTTCCTTGGTGGTTTCGTCTAGCTGATCCATCATGCCAAAATCAATGTAGGCCATGCGACCATCGGCCAGACCAAATAAATTCCCCGGGTGTGGGTCCGCATGGAAAAAGCCAAACTCCAAAAGCTGCTGTAACCCCGTGGTTACCCCCACTTCAATTAAGGCATTGGTGTCGATTCCCGCCCCTTGCATGGTGGGAATATCATTGAGCTTATACCCCTCAATCCACTCCAGAGTTAGGACCGTATTGCTACTATAGCGCCAGAAAATACTGGGAACCTTGACCATTGGATTCCCACTGAAGTTGGTCGCAAATTTTTCCGCATTGCGTCCTTCATTGAGATAATCCACTTCTTCAAAAAGTTTGGTGCCGAATTCATCGACAATTAAACCCAGGTCATGACCTAAATTTAGGGGCAGCCAAGGTCCGACTGCCTTCGCACCCCAGCGCATTAAAAACAGGTCCAGGGTGAGAACGGGTTTCAAATTTGGACGCTGTACCTTGACCGCCACTTTTTCGCCACTGTGCAAATAGGCTTGATACACTTGGCCTAAACTGGCTGCGGCCACAGGTAGGGGGGTAATTTGAGCGAACAGTTCTTCAACGGTTTTGTCGAGTTCTCGCTCAATGATGCGGTAGGCGACGGTACTATCAAACGAAGGCAGTTGGTCTTGGAGCTTGATCAGTTCATCGAGGAAGTCCTTGCGGATCAAATCCGGACGGGTGGAAAGGGCTTGACCGACCTTGATGAATGTGGGTCCTAGATTGGTTAAGATGTTTTGGAGCTGGGTCGCTCTTTTTTGTCGTTGTTGTTCCGCTTGGTTTGTCCACTCATCCCACTTCAAGCCCAAAATAAAACTAGACAAATACCAAATAACGGTGATGGCTCTCCAGATCACTTTCCAGGGACGGGAACGATAGTAACTGGCGATCGCGGCAGGATCATACCGCCGCATCTGGGCTATGGTTTTAGAACTCACGCCTTTCCTTGCCTCTAATACTTGGGTTGGATCTGAAGTGACCGCCAGCCTTGCGGTCTGGCTTATTCAGATTATTTACTTATTTCTTAATATCTTAACCCATCTTTACAATTCTTTAACCCTTCTTGATCTATAGAATTCCCTCTATTGACCTCCCGGGTGATATTGATGAGTCTGGGAAAAAGAGACGACTGAAGTCGTCACTACGAACGAAGAGAAAAAACCACTCCCCCCGTTTGTAGTAACGACTTCAGTCGTTCTCCCCCTCTGACTCCTGGGGAAAGAGACGACTAAAGTCGTCACTACGAACGAAGAGAACAACCCGTTTCCCCGTTTGTAGTAACGACTTCAGTCGTTCTCCCCTCTGACTCCTGGGGAAAGAGACGACTAAAGTCGTCACTACGAACGAAGAGAACAACCCGTTTCCCCGTTTGTAGTAACGACTTCAGTCGTTCTCCCCTCTTAACTCCTGGGGAAAGAGACGACTAAAGTCGTCACTACGAACGA
>NZ_JAMXOT010000259.1 GCF_024220515.1 Oscillatoria sp. HE19RPO | reverse complement strand
GGCCTCTAGGAGATCCTCTTCCAAAAAAGCATCGATGCTGTCTAAGACGCTTTCAACATAAGCAATCAAGTCACTTTTGCGGGTATAGCGCGAGTATCCGGTGATTTCGCGATCGCGGCAAAACTGCTTAATCGCTGCAATGGTCATGCCCTCTAACTCAGGGCGTGAGTAGGTGCTCATTTTTATCATCTCTCCAACGAAAAGTGATATAGACAGAGGGAGGAACAGACCGCATAAATGCACCCTGATGATGGACAGCATCCTGCTGTCTGTTCCGTTTTCATGTCGTTCATATGTAAAGTGACTTACACTACTGAGTCTATACCAGATGACTTGTGTTTGTCAACTCACACAAATCAACTATAATGGAAGAGAACCAAGATCTACTGACGTTTATGAAATTAAGGGAGAGAGTGGGATTGACTCAGCGAGAGCTTGCTCAATACATGGGTGTCACCGTAACGACTATCAGCGCGTGGGAAAACGGACGTCACGAGCCAAAATTAACGATCCAACAAATGAAGCGACTCATGGAGATCCTGGATTGCTCTTTAGAGGATCTGGCTGAAGCCGTCCAAAACGCTAACAGAAAAAACCCCCTCACTGATTCCTAGGGGTGGTTATGCGGATAAAACAGGGTTCCCCCTCTTTCATTAACCGGGGAGGGGGAACCCTGGAATCACTGAAGACTGAGGAGGATTTTGAGGCAATGCTAGGGAACGAACCCAGGCAAGATATTAGACCCGTGCAAGAAGTTAATGAAGAGCACGAACTCGACAGCATTTATGAAGTCTACGAATGCCCGCAATGCCAGGGAGGGGTGATTCATTGGGAATCACCGGACGGGGATGAAGGGGTTGATATTTGTGACGAGTGCAACGGTAGCGGATTTTTGGCGGTGAGGGGGAAGTAGATGGCTGAAAAAATTCTCTGTCCCCGGTGCAAGGGAGATGTTGAGTTATGGATCCCTTACTGGGAATCTGAAAAGGAGCGTCAGGCCAGCGACTCTTACAATTACGCTGAGTGGACCGTTGTCAATTGTGGGCTTTGTGACGGCACTGGGGAAATAGATTCAGATAGCGATCGCATCTGTTCCACTTGCAAAGGAACTGGGGAAGACTCCGAGGGCTGGTCGTGTGATGACTGTGATGGGGATGGATTTTTCTGGGATTCCGATGGTTGGGAGGATGAGTTCGTAAGGGATACCGCAGATGATTAACCAACTGAGCCTATTTGACCCGGAACAATACTCAACCCCATCATGCGATGGTAAACCGGATTGGTTTTACGACACGCATGATGGGGTTGAGGATGTTCCCTCTGTTAGCCCGAAAAAAAAAGAAAACGGATCCACGGAAATTAATAAGGCAAGGGTGGATAGGTCCCAGGGTGATGAAATCAGCATACCGGGTCAATTATCTAAAGTCAACTCAAC
>NZ_JAMXOT010000258.1 GCF_024220515.1 Oscillatoria sp. HE19RPO | reverse complement strand
CAACAAATAAATCATCCTTGCTTTGATGCGATCGCACCTAACAAGGCTCTTTTAGCCCGCGCAGGCACCGCTTTGTCCGTGTAGCCCCAGGCTTGAGCCTGCGGGTTTTTTGAAGGTTTTATTTTTTGGAGTTCCCTAAAATTGCCTCTCCCTCCCAAACAAACTAAGGAAAAACCGCCCTGGGGTTCCGGAAGCTACCGAGACGAGGGGAGATGGGTGGGGTTTGATGTCTCCACCTCCGGGGTGGCAGAAGGTTGGGACTGAATAATCGGAATTTCAATCCAAAATTCAGTCCCCTGACCCGGTTCGGAGAGACAATTAAAGGTTCCCGCGTGTTTATCCACCACAATTTGTTTACTGATGGAAAGACCCATTCCTGTTCCCTTACCAATATCTTTAGTGGTAAAAAAGGGTTCAAAAATGCGCGATCGCAGATGTTCGGGAATCCCCGGACCATTATCAAAAATACAAATCGCCGCATTTCTGTTCTCGTTATCCCCTGTTACGGTGGTGCGAATTGTAATTCGACAGGGGTCCTGATGGCGTTCTTGAGGCGATCGCTCTTTATCCCAGTCCTCTAAGGCATCAATGGCATTGCTCAAAAGATTCATAAACACCTGATTAAGCTGTCCGGCAAAACATTCCACCGGAGGCAGTTCCCCATATTCTTTGACAATTTCAATTGCCGGACGGTCGCCTTTGGCTTTAAAGCGGTGGTGCAAAATCATTAAGGTACTATCAATTCCATCATGAATATCCACCGCTTTCATCTCCGTTTGATCCAGCCGGGAGAAATTCCGTAAACTCAGGACAATCGACCGGATGCGGTCCGCCCCCACCTTCATAGAAGCCAACATCTTCGGCAAATCTTCAATCAGAAACTCTAAATCAATTTCTTCAATAAACTCCTGAATTTCTGACGGGGGTTCCGGGACATGATATTGGTATAGTTTTTGCAGAGCTAACAAATCCTCGGCATATTGGGTGGCGTGATTCAGATTGCCATAGATAAAGTTAACCGGATTATTAATTTCGTGAGCAATGCCAGCTACAAGCTGTCCCAGGCTGGACATTTTTTCCCCTTGGATCAGTTGGGTTTGGGCATTTTGGAGGTCTTCGATCGCCTGTTCTAACTCCACCGCTTGGGCTTGGGCTTTCGCCGCTGCCGCTTGGGTTTGTTGATAGAGTTCCGCTTGGGCGATCGCAATCGCCGCCTGATCCGCGAGTTGTTGCAACAGGTCAATTTCTTGTTCTTGCCACAGGCGCGGTTGTTCGCACTCATGGGCAATTAAAAATCCCCACAAATCTGAACCCATACAAATGGGGACGATTAAATTGGCTTTCACCTGAATGCTTTCTAAAAATTCCCGATGACAGTCACTTAATTCAGCCGTAGCCACATTATGAATCGCCCGGATCCGTCCTTTTAAATACAGGTTGGAAATATCGGTGGGAATGCATCCGGGACAGCTTACTCCTCGAACGGATTGCCAGCTTTCTCGGATATCTTCTACCGTCACCTCGCCGGTACCGCTGTCATTAAACTGATAAATCACTACGCGATCGGTATTCAGCAAATTTCGCACCCGCTGGGCGATGGTTTGGAGAATGGTACTGACATCTAAAGTGCTGCGAATTTGGTCGGTGATTTGTTTGAGAATGCGGGTAAATTTTAAGGACTGTTGGAGTTCCTCCGTGCGTTCTTGGACCTGTTGCTCTAGGTTGGCATTGAGGGAATTCACTTCTTTGTAGAGTAAATATTGCTCGATCGCCATTGAAAAATGTTTCCCAATGGAGCGAGCCATTTCAATTTCTTCCGGCTTCCAGTCTTGAGCTTGTCCGGTTTTGCGTTCCCGCCATGCCTCGAAGGATTGCCGAGGCAGTAATTGTTTGAGATTACTATTAAAGCGTCCAGCCCATAAGGTTTCGGTTTCAATTTCGTGGCGAAATATTGTTAAATAGCCGAGATTTTGTTGCCGATAAAATAGGGGCATCACCAGCAGACTCCGGATCCGAGTCGGACGGAAATCCGGGGTAAAACAGTTAATGTGAATAGGGTTATAAATATCCGTGATTGCCCAGACGGAAGCGGCTTGAGATTGTTCTAAATCGGGGCTAGAATTGGCGGTTTCAATCCAGTCTTTCCACTGGGGATGTTCTTCTAGGATATCGGAGAATTCAGACTGGACGGGAAGTGGTTGTTCTCCGAAGGTAAACAGTTGACTGTCTGAGTTGTTCAGGTTACCCATCATGGAATTGTGTTTGGCCCCGATGTAGAGCCTACCGCCACATCCATTGAGGGCAGTGACTGTGGCTTCTAATGCCGCCTGGACTTCGATGGAGGGTTGAGCGTGGAGTAAGGCTGCTACCTGATTGATCGTGGCTTCTCGGGCTTGTTTTTGCTGGGTGGCTTGGAGGAGAGTGGCTTGGGCGATCGCGATCGACACTTGATCTGCCAATAATTGAACCAACTGCAAATCGTCTTCAGCAATCGGGCTCGGTTCGACATGATGGGAGACAATCAGACCCCAGAGTTCCTGATGATGGAGGATGGGGACCACCACCGATGAGTTGATTCCCATTGCTCTGAGGTAGGTTAAATGACACTCATCGACAGGGCGATAGCGGATGCTGTTTCCATGCTCCAAAGATTCGTTTGAGGCATATTTGGCACTGACTCCAATTTGCTGCTTGGCAACATCGACGATGGAACAGACTCGTTCTTTGGTAAACCGTTCTCTAGCTCGTTCTGGAATATCATCGGCGGGAAAATTTAATCCCTTGAGAGAGGGAAGGCGATTTTCATTAATGGACTCGGCAATCACTTTCCCACTACTATCGGGATTAAATTGATAGACCATTACCCGATCGGTTCCTAATAGGGTCCGGATTTCAGCAGCCGTAGCGGTGAGAATTTCCTCTAAATCCAGAGATTGGCGAATTCGGTTGAGCATTCGATGCAACAACACTTCGCGATCGAGTCTCTGTTGGACGGGTTGAGCGGTATTTGTATTATTATTTTTGAGTGTCATAAAAAATGTGCTTTCTTCCAATCCAGATGTTTTTACCTCGGGAAGGTCCAAAACCCTCCTTATTCGCACTAAATTAGATTTTAAGGCTCTCGAAAAAGTACAGGGTTGGTCGGCACAAATCCTGTTCCTCTACACCCACTCGAATTATTTCGTCGCCTTATGAGTGCCAGGAGGTCAATATCCCGCTCTAATGAGACGGGGTTTGATGCCTCCTCTTTAGGTGGCTGAACTGCTCTAGTCTTGATTGACTCTGTTATCGATGAGGACCGACATCAGCTAGAACTTCCTTGTATGAGTTTCTAGCATACAGAAAAGGGTTTAGTTCCGGTTCTCCCGGTGACGGGTCCGATCGCCCAAACCCCCATCTTGATGCCTTTGTCAACATCATATCAATAAAATCTTAATATATTCCAGGGTTGTAGAGTTGCAATGACTTATAATCCCATTCCCTCCTCCCCCCCTATTGACATCCTTCTAATTTTCAGGTATATTTAAAGATTAGGCGCATTTTTAATAAAATCAACAACGGTCTTGAATCCTAGAGGAGAAAACCCGGGAAAAATTCATCTTTAGAAAGTGGGTTTCCCTTCTCCCGAAACCCACTTTCTGGGCTGGGGGCGATCGCTCCAAAGGATCATTTGTATATGTTCTGTACAGTTTCCTCCCGCCCCCGGGAAAACCCCTTTACCCATCAACTCAGGGTTCCCCCAATTGCCCACCTAACTGGACGATTTTTCCTGGAGGCGTCCTCGGATTTCATCTCGGACACTCATCAACATTTGTCCGAGATGATTTTGACCTGTGCGGTCCGCACCACAGCCCCAAAAATAATCCGTCGGAGAATCCTCAACAATGGGAAGGTCCTCCGTCCCCAGCAGAATCGCCTGGATATCTAAATGGGTCAAAAACTTGGTTAATACCGCTTCTCGCATAATCCCGAGTTTGACCCAATCCCAGTTTGAGCGAACGATCCGAGACGGATCGCGTCCTAATTTGGCCGCTTCATCCGGAGTCGGCGCATTCCGGATTTCAGTAATGATCGACTCATCCTCTACCCCAATAAATTTATGAGCTTGATAATAATGCTCGACTGTCGGCCAATGCAGGCCCTTTCTGCGAATTCCGTGGGGGGAAAAATTAGAAAAACAGCCGTAGGGTTCGTCAACTTTGTAAAAGTAAATTGTCATTTCAATAGTTTAGTTTATTTACGCATGAACATCTTCTAGTTTTACTAAATATCCAAGCATCTCACTCTCTTGAACCCTGTTCCCACTCCTGAATTCTATTGTTTATCCGGTGACAGCAGCGCCCTCGGGCATTGGGACGAGGTGCGATCAAGACGGGAGATAGTCGGGGGAAGACAACCGGGTTTCTGGACAAAATTTTGGCTCATTCGTCACCCATCTCAGCCAGAAACCCGGTTTCTTGTCCTCGGTATCTCATCCTGTGCTAATGCTTTAGGGGATGAGTCTAAACCTGACTAGCCCCCGAAACCGGGAATCAGGTTTTTCTTGAGACGGTCGATCGCCTTGTTGGCAATATCGCCATAACTGGTTTCCCCACATAACACCTCCACCATGCGCTGGGTCGCACTCGGACGCTTAATCCCCACTTTATAAGCAATTTTGGGAATTTTGTAGAACAAACCGGAGACGCGGGAGGCCCAAACCATTTGTCCTCCCCATTCCTCATTCATCACCTGGGTGTATTGTTCTAGGGCGTTGCTGGCACCGCCGAGGGCCGCATCAATGGACTCTGCCGCTTTCACGCCACTAAACATGGAGGGACGAATTCCCTCAGCGGTTAAGGGGTCAACGACGCAGGCAGCTTCCCCGGCGAGGATGGCATTCTGGGTATGAAGTTTTTGCTCTTTTTCCCATAAGCACAGAAAATCCTCATGCACTTGGGTAGAGAGAGGGAACCCATTGGCTTGGGCATATTGGGTTAAGATTTGATCCAGCTTTTCTTTGGTATTGCCTTGTAAGTTAGCAATGCTGAGGCTGCAACCATCGGCTTTGGGGAAGTTCCAGATGTAGCCTTTTTTGATGCGGCCAAAATCAAATTGGATCAGGGGATTGGGATTGGCTGAGGTAATTTCGACAGAGGCGGCAGGTTGGCGATCGCGCTCTTTAAAGCCCAGCATTTTCGCCATTGGACCTTTGGCCCCATCTGCCGCGATTAGATATTTCGCTTCTAAGGTTTCGTTGGCGGTGGTGACTTGCCAGCGATCGCCTTTAAAAGCAATTTGAGTCACTGCACTATTATCTCGAACTTCAGCCCCTTGTTGTTTAGCTTGATCGATGAGGAATTGGTCAAAGATATCCCGGCGGACCATCCACATCGGTTCAGGGGTTTCCAGTTGCACCTCTACCGGGTCCTCTCCCTGCCAGGTGTAGCGCAGGCGATCGACTTTCATCGAAATCGCGGGAGTAAAGTCAAAATCAAACCATTGGGCGATCGCCGGAGAGACACCGCCTCCACAGGGTTTATATCGAGGTAAAGATGCTTTTTCTAGGACTAAAACCGATCGCCCTCGTTTTGCTAAATGATAGGCGGCACTTCCGCCAGCGGGACCCGCTCCTACAATAATGCAGTCGAACATAATGATTGAATTTTCACGTCTCAATTGAATTGATTTTATGGCACGCCCTGGGCCCTCGCGCCTCTGTCATCAGACAGAGGACACCCCAGGCATCCTAGACAAACTGTAACGAATAGATGCCTGAAAAACCCAGATAACCTGACGAATTATCTGGGTTTTTCAGTTGATTACAAACTCCCTGTGCTTTGGAAAAGCGTCAGAAAAATTAGACAGTGGTGATGTCTTTTTCCTTTGCCGTAAGCACTTCGTCGATTTTTGCCACGTATTTATCCGTCAGTTTTTGAATGTCATCTTGCAAAGATCTCGATTCATCTTGGGAGATGTCGCTATTTTTTTCCTGCTTACGGACTGAATCAATCCCATCCCGGCGAGCATTGCGAATGGCAACCTTACCTTCTTCCGCATATTTTCCGGCAACTTTCACCAGTTCCAGACGGCGATCGCTGGTTAACTGGGGAATGTTCAAGCGAATGACTGCCCCATCATTGTTCGGAGTTAAGCCCAAATCCGAGGTTAAAATCGCTTTTTCGATCGCAGCCAAACTGCCGCGATCGAACGGTTGAATTGAAATCGTACTGGCATCGGGGGTATTGATGCTCGCTAACGATTTGAGCGGGGTGGGCGTTCCGTAATATTCCACCATGATTTTGTCCAGCAAAGAGGTATTCGCTCTGCCGGTGCGAATGGTGTTAAAAGAGCGTTGAGTTGCCTCAACGGCTTTTTTCATCAAATCTTCTACTTCAGCTAACTTCACAAAAACCTCCCACAATCGTTCCGACGTTTTCTCCCAAGACCGCTCGGCGGATGTTACCCGGTACCGAGAGGTCAAATACTATGATAGGGATATTATTGTCTTTGCACAGGGCGATCGCGGTACTATCCATCACCCGTAAGTCTTGGGTTAAAACATGACCATAAGTCAGGCTGTTAAACCGTTTCGCATTGGGGTTTAGATGAGGGTCGCTATCATAAATCCCATCGACTTTGGTCGCCTTAAAGATTACCTCGGCATTGATTTCTGCGGCTCTCAAGGCGGCGGTGGTATCCGTGGTAAAGAAAGGATTTCCCGATCCGGCCCCAAAAATAACCACCCGTTTTTTTTCTAGGTGGCGAATAGCACGACGACGAATATAGGGTTCGGCAACTTCCTGCATGGCGATCGCGGTTTGTACCCGAGTCGGAATGCCCATGCGTTCGAGAGAATCCTGCAAAGTCATGGCATTCATCACCGTGGCGATCATGCCGATATAATCAGCAGTCGCCCGATCCATGCCTGCCGCTGCGCCTTTAACTCCGCGAAAAATGTTACCGCCACCGACAACGACTGCCACTTCTACTCCATCGGCAATCAGATCTGCCAACTGTTGAGCGATTTGCTCAACCACGATGGGATCGATGCCGTAATTCAGCTCGCCCATCAATGCTTCGCCACTCAGCTTTAGTAAGACTCGCTGGTACACTGTCCCCATCAGCTCACTCTTTTCCCAACTGTATTTGCCTCCCCCATAAGATAGCAGGATGTCGGCATTTTTCCACGCATTCCATCAGAAATCATCCCCGGGTTGTCTGGGGACTCGCTGAAATGCCTGGAATAGGAGGGTCCATTTTCGGGTTTCGGGTTTCGGGTTTCGGGCCCTTGGCCGGTAATGGCAGTTGGGGACAGTCAGGGTTTAGGATTCTTTCTGATGCCATTTGAGGGAATCGCCGATTGCCTCTGTGGACTCTATGGCGATGGGTTCCCCAGATAGCAGGGAGGCGATCGCGTTTCTCAAATATGCCACCTTCACGTCCTCCGGGCAGTCGGGACAATCATCAATGGCTCCTCGATAGCGCAGAATCCCTTCTCCATCCAGCAAAAACACCTCTGGGGTCTTGTTTGCCCCAAAGCAATGGGCCACATCCTGGGTGGCATCGCGCAGATAGGGAAAATTTAGGCCCCTTTCCTGGGCGAAGGACTTCATCTGTTCAAAGCTATTTTCAGGATATTGGCTGGCATCGTTGGAGTTAATGCCAATCAGGGTAAAGCCTTGGTCGTTAAAATCCGTCTGGATCTGTTTGAGGCGATCGAGATAGGATTGGACATAAGGACAGTGATTGCATAAGAAAATTACGCCCACTCCCCGATACTCGTCTAAATAACGGGCTAAGTGGTGAACGCGATCGTCTATTCCCGGCAATTCAAAATCCGGGGCATGGCTTCCGATAGCAGTCCCTATCATTTCCATAAAACTGAGTTTTCTGTGGTATGGACTGAGCAATTCAACAATAGCGAGCGCTTAATCGGGTCGTAGCATCTTCCCGACAAGTTGGGATTTCAGGCTTGCTCTACCCTTAGTTTATGCACTTTAAGAGCCCGTCGTAAATTCCCGAGTCCAAAATTTGAGGCTTCCAAGGGCGGGAAAAAAATTGTAACATTATGTTAAGTTCACCTTTTGATATTCATACGGAATCCGGTTGTGATGGGTCTGCAAAAACCTGCACCCTCAAGGGTGGGGCTACAGCCTGCGGGTTTTTTGGAGATTTTATATTTTGGAGTTCCCTAAGAGATAAAATCGACTTGAGACAACCGGATTTGATGTTCAGGGGCGATCGGCTTGATTCCCTCTCTACCCCACAGTCATGACTCTGATTCCTTCCCACCCTTCACCCCCCTCCCACAGCGCCGCCTTGCCCTTTCAAACCTGGACCTGGCGCGGATTTCCGATATGCTACCAACAGCAAGGAGAGACAGGACCGGCAGTGGTGCTGGTCCACGGATTTGGAGCCTCCTGCGGCCACTGGCGCAAAAATATTCCAGATTTAGCGACGGGTTGTCGAGTCTATGCCATTGACTTGATAGGGTTTGGCTACTCGGCGAAACCAACTCCTGGGGAGGCGATCGCCTATACCTTTGAAACCTGGGGAGCACAACTCGCTGATTTTTGCCGGGAAATCGTCCGGGGTCCCGCCTTCTTCGTCGGCAATTCCATTGGCTGTATTGCCATCATGCAATCTGCGGTAGATCATCCCGAACTCGCCCAGGGCATCGTCGCCATTAACTGTTCCCTGCGCCTACTCCACGATCGCAAGCGCTCCCTGAAACCCTGGTATCAACGTATTGGTCCACCCATAGCACAAAAGATATTATCTGTCAAGTGGATCGCCCAATTCTTTTTTAAACAATTAGCCACTGCAAAAACAGTCCGCTCCATTTTATTGCAAGCCTACCGCAAAGCAGATGCCGTCACCGATGAACTGGTAGAGATTATTCTCGGACCCTCCCGGGATGCCGGTGCCGTGGATGTGTTTGTCGCCTTTACCCGCTATTCCCAAGGCCCCTTACCGGAAGACTTGCTGCCCATTTTACCTTGCCCCGCCCTCCTCCTCTGGGGCAGCGAAGACCCTTGGGAACCCCTCACCCTGGGACAAGAATTTGCCCAAATTCCCACCGTAGACCAATTTATTCCCTTACCGGGATTGGGTCATTGTCCCCAAGATGAAGCCCCCGAAGTCGTCAATCCCATTGTGTTGGAATGGATTTTAAAAAAGCAAGGGGAATCCAAGGGTTTGGCGTAGGGTTTGCAGAAGTCTCTTGTCATGAAAATTTAGATTTTCTTTCAAAAAATTGGGGGGATTATTTTTAGTAAAATCTCCCCAATTTTTCCTATAAAATGCGGGTATGTTTCGAGATTAAATCAACAGCCCGTTGTAAGGCTTCGCAGCGAGTTTCCATGAGGTGAATGCAGGAAAAGCGCTCAAGGTTGAGTTTGCCGAGGCGTCGCCGGGGTTGTCCGGGAGAGACGACCACAAACACTTGGCGATCGCATTGTTCTGAATCGATCAGCATCGCTTCGATCGCCAAAGCTGCGGTTACCCCCATCGTGGGGACTTCGCTCAAATCCAAGATTAAAGCCTGATAATTTTTGAGAATGCTAATCCGACGGGAAAATGTTTTTGCTGCACCGAAACTCAGGGGTCCGCCTAATTGAAACAGTAAAATATCCCCTTGGCATTGAGTCAGTAATTCGTGTTCTTCCTCACTTAACCCCATTGCGAAATTGGGGTCACTGACTGCCCTGATGCGATCGCTCTGAACATCCGTGAGGCGCTTAATTGTCAGCAGATTGGCAATAAATACCCCCACCACCACGGCAGTTACCAAATCTACAAACACCGTGAGCACCAAAACCAAAGACATCAGTCCCGTCGCCCGAGGAGAGAGACTCGGTGCACGGCGGATAAAGCTCCAATCAATAATATCCATGCCAACTTTTAACAACAATCCCGCGAGGACCGCATGGGGAATCACCGTGGTAATAGGACCCGCCCCCAAGGTAATGATGAGCAACACTCCAGCATGAATAATCCCGGAGAGAGGTGTGCGACCCCCCGCTTGGACATTGGTCACCGTCCGCATCGTGGCCCCTGCCCCAGGTAATCCGCCAAAGAGTCCACAGAAACAGTTGCCAATCCCCTGTCCAATCAGTTCTTTATCCGAGTCGTGATGAATTTGGGTAATGTTGTCCGCGACGAGGGAGGTGAGAAGGGAGTCAATGGAACCCAGAATCCCCAGGATTAACCCATAGCGTATCATTATTCTGACTTCGCTCAGGGTAAAGGTGGGCATTTTGATTTCGGGTAATCCACTGGGAATGACTCCGATGCGAGGGAGATCGCCATTGCTGATCCACAGGACCGAAACCCCAGTTGCGATCGCCAATGCCAGCAGAGGGGCCGGCAAAATTCGGTTCAGTCGCGGGGGGGCCAACATCACGATCGCCAGGGTTAAAAGTCCTAACCCTAAAGCATAGAAGTTCGGTTGCATCAGATTACTGGGCAGTTGTTGCAGGATTCCCCACACCGTACCCCCGCCTTGATAGCCCAGCAGAGGCGGCAGTTGCAGCAAAATCACAATCACCCCAATCCCAGACATAAATCCAGAAATGACCGTGTAGGACATCAGGGTGAGGTACTGTCCTAGTTTCAGGACCCCAAAGAGAATTTGAAACAGTCCCCCGATAATGACCACGGTAAATGCCATTGCTAACCCCGTATCCGGGTTACGCGCCACCAGGGAGGCAATCACGGTGGTGATAATCACCGTCATCGGACCTGTGGGACCCGAAACTTGGGCCGGGGTGCCGCCAAAGAGGGCGGCAAAGAAACCGAGGATAATTGCGCCATAGAGTCCAGCAATGGCCCCGGCACCGGAGGCGACTCCAAAAGCTAACGCGAGGGGGAGGGCGACGATCGCGGCAGTAACGCCACCAAATAGGTCCCCTCTTAGATTCTCAATCCCAATCTTATTTACTAACTGCATCGGTTTGGCAAGGTTGCAAGCGGTATGGTTGGTTCACGGTTCAATCATTTCCCTGGAATGCTTGTGTCGTTATATTCTCCTCAATTTTGCCCCCAGGGTGAGCGTCCTAAAACCTGATTACTCTAGGTCTTTTTACCCGAGGTAATTTTGTTCTCTCCGTTCACTTTAGCTGGTTTTTTCTCTCAAAGCCGTTCTAAAAATCAAGATTCGTTGATGTTTACTTAGAGGGGATTGGCAATGGCGATCGCACTCCGATTTCTTTCCCCCCTCAACTCTCTGCTTGCGGATCAGCGTTAGTACCTATTTCTGATAAACTGGTTCGTTCACATCGGAGTCCCAATTGCAGTCATGAGCGAGTTCGTTTACACCTATCCCAGTTTATTCCCCGGTACTTTACTCAAGCGGTATAAACGCTTTCTAGCCGATATCAAACTAGATACTGGCGAAGAAATTACAGCCCATTGTGCGAATCCTGGTAAAATGTTAGGGTTATCAGCCCCGGGAAGTCGGGTGATGGTGTCTTTAAGTAACAATATCAAGCGGAAGCTACCCTATAGTTTGGAATTAGTCGCAGCGGAAGAAAATCCGACCACTTGGGTGGGGGTGAATACCAGTTTACCGAATCAAGTGATTAAATTAGCCTTGGCAGCGCGACTGTTTCCGGGATTGGGTGAGTATGAAACCATCAAACCGGAAGTGGTTTATGGACGCGATCGCAAAAGTCGGGTAGATTTTTTCCTCACTGGAACTGAGGGAACGACACCGATTTATTTGGAGGTAAAAAATGTCACTTGGGCCCAGGGAGAAAAAGCATTATTTCCCGATGCCGTTACCACCCGAGGACACAAGCATTTGTTAGAGTTAGTGGATGTGATGGAGACTCACTCAGCAAGGGCAGTGGCGTTATTTTTTATCAGTCGGGGAGATTGTGAGGTTTTTGGACCTGGAGATACAGCCGATCCGCTCTATGGCAAGTTATTACGGGAAGCGGTTGCTAAAGGGTTGGAAATTTTGCCCTGTCGGTTTGAGTTAACTCCAGCAGGGGTGAAGTATTTGGGGTTAGCTAAGGTACAGTTTTAGGATTGTATAAAATTGTTCGTAGTAACGACTTCAGTCGTTGCTTGCCTGTCATGGCGGATGCCATGACAGGCTGGAGACTCCGCTGATGGGGGCGTTACTTGGCAGATGCCAAGTAACGCGGTAACGACTGAAGTCGTTACTACAAACAGTTATATACAAACAGTTCTCCCTGTTCGTAGTAACGACTTCAGTCGTTGCTTGCCTGTCATGGCACCTGCCATGACAGGCATTGGGAGTGGCGGCGTAGATGGGGGCGTTACTTGGCAGATGCCAAGTAACGCGGTAACGACTGAAGTCGTTACTACAAACAGTTATATACAAACAGTTCTCCCCGTTCGTAGTAACGACTTCAGTCGTTACTTGCCTGTCATGGCACTTGCCATGACAGGCATTGGGAGTGACACCGCAGATGGGGGCGTTACTTGGCGATCGGCCAAGTAACGCGGTAACGACTGAAGTCGTTACTACAAACAGTTATATACAAATAGTTCTCCCCGTTCGTAGTAACGACTTCAGTCGTTGCTTGCCTGTCATGGCGGATGCCATGACAGGCTGGAGACTCCGCTGATGGGGGCGATACTTGGCGATCGGCCAACTAACGCGGTAACGACTGAAGTCGTTACTACGAACATTTTTTCCCAGAGGACTCAGGATTATGTCGTTAGGGCTGGAAATCTCACATTTAGGCGGGTGCGCCAGCTTGATAGGTGAGACAAAGACCGATCGCGATATTTGCCGTAGCGTTCCGGTTTACTCTTGATTTTCTGCGGAAATGGCGGCAAAATCCCGAAGTTGGGCGGCATGGGTTGGAAGTGTTTGGGAGAGGCGGAACTGATGAAGGAAAACAATGCCCCCATCATGGTTGTATAAGGCATCCACACGGGTTTTAATCCTTGTGCTAACCGGGCGGCATTGGTTCCCGCTAACCAGCCTCCGGCAGTGGCTGCGGTATAGCCTTCGGTGCCGGTGAGTTGTCCCGCAGCTAGGAGAGTCGATCGCATTTTAAACTGTAAGGTTCGGTCCAACAATTGCGGGGAATTAATAAAGGTATTGCGATGCATCACTCCCATGCGGACAAATTCGGCATTTTCTAATCCCGGAATTAATTGAAAGACTCGCTTTTGTTCTCCCCACCGTAAATTAGTTTGGAATCCCACCATGTTCCAGAGTTGTCCCGCTTTGTCTTCTTGGCGCAATTGGACCACGGCATAGGGACGAGTTTCGCTGCGCGGGTCACTTAATCCCACGGGTTTTACCGGACCATATCGCATGGTATCTTCTCCCCGTTTTGCCATTTCTTCAATGGGTAAACAGGCTTCAAAAAATTTCGAGGTTTCTCGGTCAAATTCTTTTAATTCCGCTTGTTCGGCTTTGCACAATTCCTGCCAAAAATGCAGGTATTGTTCTTTGTTCATGGGACAATTGATATAGTCGGCGTCCCCTTTGTCATACCGGGAGGCGCGGAAGGCAATATCCAAATTGATGGAGTCACCGACAACGATGGGACTGGCGGCATCAAAAAAGCTCATGTATTCCATGCCGGTGAAGCGCTGCAAGTCGGTGGCGAGGGCGGGGGTGGTGAGGGGTCCGGTGGTGAGGACGACGATGCCTTCTTGGGGAATTGCCGGGGCTTCTTCGCGCCGGAGGTCGATTAAGGGGTGATTGGCAAGGGTTTCGGTGAGTTCATGGCTGAAGACGCCGCGATCGACGGCGAGGGCACCCCCTGCGGGGACTTGATGGCGATCGGCGGTGCCGATGACGAGGGACCCGAGTTGGCGCAGTTCTTCATGCAGCAATCCGGCAGCCCGATCGCTGGCTTTGGCCCCAAAGGAGTTGCTGCAAACCAATTCGGCAAATTCCCCAGTATGATGGGCGGGGGTCATTTGCACGGGTCGCATTTCATAGAGGACGACGGGGACCCCAGCGCGGGCGATTTGCCACGCGGCTTCGGTGCCTGCAAGTCCGGCACCAATGACTGTAACGGGTTGTTGGTCGTTGATAAACACGCTGAAAACTCCTGAGATTGGGGAATAGGGCGATCGCTCGCATGAGCAAGGGAAAATGAGGCTAGTTTTTGGGATGCGGGGGTATCCTCCCGTCTGAGACCAAATTGGGTTGTTAAAGGTCTGTCAAAACCCGCAGGCTGAAGCCTGGGGCTATACGGACGAAGCCCGCCTGCGCGGGCTAAAAACAACAACGGACTTTTACCAACCGGATTTGGTATGAGACCAAATTGGGTTGTTCTTTACTCTTCAGCCTGCGGAGGCAGGCTTCGTCCGTGTAGCCCCACCCTTCAGGGTGTGGGTTTTTAGAGACCTTCAAATTATATTTAACCATTGGGTGATCAGTCTCGGTGCCGGTAAGACGATCGCCAATAACAGGGCGATCGCCAGTAAGCCCAGGATATCCCGGCGATTATCCAGTTCGCTGACATCATTGAGGGCGGGGGAATCTACAACTGGCATCAAGAATAACAGCAGCGCCCAAATAATCCAGACTCGCTGCATCCAAGCGATTCCTAGAAATACAATTCGGGTTATTTGTCCGATGCGGGTAGCTTTCACCTGCCCAAACATGGCATGAATGATATGTCCCCCATCCAATTGACCGACGGGAATTAGATTTAAGGCGGTGGCGATTAAGCCAATACATCCGGCAACGGCAACGGGATGTAAGTTAATGGCACTGGTGAGGGTGAGTTGCGATCCGAGGGCGAGTTTACTCAGAAAGGTGAGGATTAGGGATGTTTTGGGGTCGAGGGCGGTGATTTGGAACATTATCGGGTTCTCTGGCATGGGGACCACGGTGGAATGAACTAATCCCCACCACAACAGGGGTAGGGTGACCACAAATCCAGCCAGGGGACCGGCAATACTGATATCAAACAAGACTTTCCGATTCGGCATGGGCGATCGCATTTTAATGAAGGCCCCAAATGTGCCGAGGAAAAGGGGGAAGGGAATAAAGTAAGGCAGGGTTGTCTTTATTTTATAAAAAGCTGCCGCGAAATAGTGACCGGATTCATGAATGCCGAGGATCAGCATCAGGGCGACGGCATAAGGTAAACCTTGGAGTAATAACTCGGGATCCGATTGCACCTGTTCGGGAGAGACTGCGGCAATTTGGGTGCCGACAAGGGTGGTGGTAAAGAGGGTAATCCCAGCGAGTAACAGGGCGAGTCCGGGTTTATTGAGGTCATCCAGTTGAACCGCTTGTTCAGGATTGGGAACTAAGATAAAAAAGGGTTGGCCTTTGAAATCTTCCTGAAAAATAATTAAGAAGCGATCGCCGAATTTATCTTCTATTTTGGCGCGAATTTTGTGATAGGCGGAATCCGGGGGCGATCGCAACTGACCCCGACAGATTACCGCTTGCGGACGGTAATCAATCTGATGCAGGGCGTAAACCGTCCAATCAAAACAATCCCGCAGTTCCTGTTCTTCTCCATCATTCAAGGCGCGTAATTCCTGGAGACTAGCGGGAGGAACCGGACGAGATACCGCTTTGATTCCGGCAGATTCCCGGGCTGGAGTAACGCCAGGGTCCTGTTCTAAAGGCGGGCGAATATCCCGGCGACCCCAGAAAAACAGTATCCAGTAAATCAGGGGCGACACCACAAAGGAACCGAGGGCGACTTCAGTGGGTAAGGGACTGTCTTCGCCATGAATGACAAACCAAGCTATCCACAGAAAAGCGGGGGCCATTAATGCCAACCATAACACCCAAAGCGGGGTGCGCGTCAGGTGTGCCACACGCTGCCGCAAGATAATGTATGTAATAAATCCTAGAAGCAGTAACCAGAGAATCATGCTATGCCCAAACAACCACGGGCTGTCTTTGATAATATTTTTGCCTTTTCTCCCAATCGAGAGACCCTAGGCGCGACAGCTTATCTTATTGTAGAAAACAACGCCAATATCCTGGTAGATTGTCCCCCGTGGGATGAATCGACGGAGGAATTCCTGACTCAGCAAGGGGGCGTGCAGTGGCTATTTTTGACCCATCGCGGCGGAATTTCCAAAGTTAAGGACATTCAAAAGGCAACGGGCGCTCAAGTGGTGATTCAAGAGTGGGAAGCCTATTTACTGCCAGAATTGACGGTGCAGACGTTTGAGAAAGATTGCACCCTGAGTCCCGATTGTCAGGGAATTTGGACCCCCGGTCATTCCCCTGGGTCCTCCTGTTTATATTATGGGGGTCACGGTGGGGTGTTATTTGTGGGGCGGCATTTGCTCCCGAATGCTCAGGGAGAACCGATGCCTTTGCGAACCTCTAAAACCTTTCACTGGACCAGGCAAATTCAGGCCGTTAAGGCACTGCAAGAGCGCTTTACACCGGAGAGCTTGCACTATATCTGTCCCGGGGCGAGTACGGGCTTTTTACGGGGCAAACGGGTGATTGACTCGGCTTATGAGCATCTGGCGGCGATCGATGTTCAGGGGTTGCGGGAGTTGGAACCTGTTCTGTGAGCAACTCACCCGGCGGGGGTTCAAACCCCCGCCTGTAGTGGCGCTTCGCGAAGCGCCACTACGTCGGGTGAAACCGACTGAAAACACCAGGGGGTAAGACTTGTAGTCGTCTTTAGACGACTTTAGCTATGAGGCGGGGGATTTATCCCCTATAGGTGTTGAGAATGGTGCAAGATGTCAGTAAAATGCAACTCAATAGTGCGTGTCCTTGAATTGTTGGTAAAAATCATGTCCGTTGCAACTGCTTACTCGAACGCGCCTGATGTCTCAACCGAAGATTATTTAGTCGTCGGTTTGGCAACTTGTTTTCTGAAGCAAGATGGGGAAGTCCATCAGGTCAAAATTGTAGAACCGATTCCTTCGGCAGCTTTAGAAGCGATTCTTAAGGGAATTCCTACATCTTATGAAATGGCTTGTGCCACTACCCTGGGTACAGTCTTGGAGGGTGAACAGCCGAAACTGTTGCCGGAGTTTCCGGCTGATGCTCAATTCTGTGATGATTTTGTAGAACGGGCGATTTCGACGGTTCGCACCTATCAACATCGTCCTGAAGCTTGCGAGGCGATCGCGATCGGGTCAACTTATCGCGAATTGAACTATTCCGTAGAGCGCAAGCGGGTTCTGAATTCCGATAATATTGTCCGTGCCGAGGATAATGTTAAGCAACATGAGTACACTCATAAGGTTTTATAATTCGTCAGCATGGGGTGAGTTCGGCTTTAAACCGATGACTTACTTCTCCTGATATCTATCACTAATGAGGGATAAATTATTGTTAAATCAGTGATAATTTATCCCTTGTTTTAATTATAAATTTATATCAAATGTTAGGCTGGGTTTTTATAAAATCAATTGAATCCAATCTCTAATTTTTTTTTAGAATTGGGTCAGAAATCTCATAAAATCAGAATCAGGTGATGCTGGATTGACTGGAGGGAAACATGGAACTGATGACGGAACGAATTGAATCCATTAAAGCGGGTGCAGTCGGGGGATTGTCTGTGGCAGTCGCCTGGGGGGTGACGAGTTTGGGGAATCAGTTGATGTTATCTTCTGGGATTGAGAGTTGGGCGATTTTCCCTGAATGGCAGCGGTTGTGGTTGAGTGGCGCAAGTGCGGGAGTTGCCGGGTTTTTGTTTGGGGTGACTTATCGTTATATTATCCGGGATGATGTGAATCCTCATTTGAAATCTGGGGCGGTATTTGCGTTTGGATTGGTGCGCGGATTAGCGCAAGTTGAGGTGGGATTAAGTAATCCGAATAGTGTGGTTCCGGTGGCGGTGATGGCGAGTGAAAGTATTTTAATGTTTGCAGTAGCAAGGGTTTTATTAGATGCGGCGATCGCGCGTCATTGGGTTAAGCCTTTTTCTAGTTTTTGAATTGCTTGACCCTTAGTAAAGGGAAAGTTAGGGTGGGGTTCCTCTCTCCGGTTCCCTCCCCTTGGCAAGGGGAGGGTTAGGGTGGGGTCCCTCCGGTACCAACCCCCAACCCAAGTCAATCCTCCGGTCCCCTCCCCTTGGCAAGGGGAGGGTTAGGGTGGGGTCCCTCCGGTACCAACCCCCAACCCAAGTCAATCCTCCGGTCCCCTCCCCTTGGCAAGGGGAGGGTTAGGGTGGGGTTCTTCCGGTACCAACCCCCAACCCAATTCAATTCTCCGGTCCCCTCCCCTTGGCAAGGGGAGGGTTAGGGTGGGGTTCTTCCCGCAATCGGCAAATCATCTGAGAGATCGCCTCAATCACACCATCCAATTCCTTATACACTTCCTGATTCGTAAATCTTAAAAAACAAACCCCTGTAGCTTCTAAAAAAGACTGTCGTTCAATGTCATATATTCTCGCCTCGTCCCCAAAATGACTCTCTCCATCAATTTCGATCGCTAACTTCAGTTCAGGCGCATAAAAATCCACTACAAATATACTAATACTATACTGCCGCCGAAATTTGCAGCCCTCAACCTGGCGATCGCGCAATCTATGCCAGACCAATTTTTCAGCAGGGGGCATATTATGACGCAGCGATCGCCGTTTTTCCTTTTCTGAGGTTTTGTTGTAGAGTTCGGTCATGAATCTACCGCCAATTACTCGACTTCCTCCGTTATCATACCTGACAACAATTCCCCTGTTTATCTCACTGTTGCTTTAGTAACGGGAGGGGACCGGAGGGGAACCCCACCCTAACCCTCCCCTTGCCAAGGGGAGGGGACCGGAATCCGAAAGCCCTCCCCTTAGCAAGGGGAGGGTTGGGTGGGGTTTCCCGTTATGTGTGAGGAACAGTCAAAATCCTGGGTGAATTATTAACGTTTGGACCCCACCCTAACCCTCCCCTTGCCAAGGGGAGGGGACCGGAGGAGCATTTTTCTTTGTTGATCTCATCCCTGCCTTGCTACGGGGAAAGGACCGGAGGGGAACCCCACCCTAACCCTCCCCTTGCTAAGGGGAGGGGACCGGAGTCCGAGAGCCCTCCCCTTGGCAAGGGGAGGGTTGGGTGGGGTTCCCCGTTATGTGTGAGGAACAGTCAAAATCCTGGGTGAATTATTAACGTGTGGACCCCACCCTAACCCTCCCCTTGCCAAGGGGAGGGGACCGGAAACGCATTTTTCTTTTTTGTTTTATAAATAATGCACTCCTGAAAAATTGCAATATTTTCTAGGAAGTTTATCAATTTTAACATCCAGATATCGCAAATTGCGGTAGATTAATAGAAGAGAATCCATGATTTTTTGTACCCGGGTTCAGGAGGGAATCGATGCTGCAATCTATCTTTCAGACTTGTGATCCCCGCGAGGAAATTTTATCCGGTGAATTGGCGTTGGATTTGTTCGCGGCGAAGTTGCGAATGGTGGTGGAAGGGAAAGCGCCTCATGTTTATCAAGATGCTAATACTTTTTTTTCTAATACCTTTCCCACGGATGGGATTAAGACGCTGATTCGGGAAACGTTTAGTCGGTTAACTCAGCAGGGGGTGGGTTCTCCGGCGATTCGGTTGGAGACGAGTTTTGGTGGGGGGAAAACTCACGATTTGATTGCATTGTGGCATATCTGCAAGGAAGGGCGACGGATTCAGGGTCTCGATCGCTTTGCGGATTTGAAGTTGATTCCCAGTCGTTCGATTCAAGTTGCTGCTGTGGATGGACGGGATTTGGACCCGGAACAAGGGATTTTTCATGCCGATACGGGGTTGACAACTCGCACGTTATGGGGTGAGATTGCTTATCAAATTGGGGGGATTGCGGGATATGAATTGTTGCGCGGAAGTGATACCAGTGGCAGCAGTCCCGGGACTTCGGTTTTGGAACGGTTGTTAGGGGGAGAACCGACTGTCATTGCTTTAGATGAAATGGCGCGATATTTGCGATCGGCGAAAGCGAAGGTGGTGGGGAAAAGCGATTTGGCGGGACAGGTGGTCGCTTTTTTGTTTTCGTTGATAGAATTAGCTGCTTCTTGTGACAATTTGGTGTTGATTTATTCCCTCGCTTCCGCATCGGATACGTTTGCTGCGGAAACGATGGATTTGCAGGAGGCGATGCGTGCTTCGGCAAGGCAAGAACGGGTTTTGACTCCTTCTACGGATGTGGAAATTTATAATATTGTTAAACAGCGAATGTTTGTGGCGGTGAGTGAGGATGCGGCACAAAAAGCGGCATCGGAATATTTAAGTGTTTATAAGGGGAGTCGGTTGGATTTGCCGGAAGGGTGCAAGGATGCGACTTATTCCCAGGCGATCGCCCAAAGTTATCCGTTTCATCCGGAATTGTTTAATCTGCTGACTAAAAAAATTGCTTCGATTCCCGAGTTTCAAACCACCCGGGGGGCGTTGCGGTTATTTGCTCAAGTTTTGCGCTATTTATGGCGAGATAAAAACAGTTGGATTCCGATGATTCATACCCATCATATTCCGGTTGGGTTGGATGCAGAAATTACCGATGATTTGACTTCGCGGTTGCAACGTCCCCAAATGCGTCCTCCCATTGGTGCGGATATTTATAATGCGGATGGGAGACGCGCTTATGCTCAAGTGCAGGATGAAGAATGGCAAGCGGCAGGAAAACCTCCGTTTTCTACTTGGGTGACGCGGACGATTTTTTTGCATTCTTTAACTCAAGGGAGTTCGTCGGGAATTCGTAAATCGGAGTTGTATTTATCGTTACTGACACCGACGATTGAAAGTGGGTTTATTGACCGCGCTTTAGAGCGAATTTTGGTGGTGGCGTGGTATCTGGATTTTGACCCGATCGCCAAGTTAGCTCGATTTAAAGAAGAACCTTCGATTAATAAAATTATTACCGAGGAAAAAGAGCAAATTGGACGGGGTGAGGCAAAGGCAGATTTGCGCCAACGTCGGGATAGCATTTTTGCTAAAAAATTATTTGACTTAGTTGCTGGTCCTGAGAGTCCTTCCGATGTGGATGATAACCCCGATGATGTGGTGTTATGTTTGATTGATTTTGATGAGGGAATGGTGACTGCTTCGACTGATGAAGCGCCGCCTTTAGTCTATCGGATTTTTGACCAGACGGGAGAATCGGGTAAGTTTAGAACCTACCGGAATCGTCTGCTGTTTTTAGTGGCAAATCGGTATGAGTTGGACAAGGCGCTGGAAAATGCCCGGGAATATCAAGCAATTAGAAATATTCTCGGCAGTCAAAATCGCCTGCAAGATTTATCGGAAAGTCAGCAAAAGCAACTCCGCGAAAAAGAGGGAATGGGGGATTTAGCGGTGCGAATTTCCCTGACGAATGCTTATCGGCATTTGTTTTATCCTGCTAATGACCCGGTGAAAGCGCCGAAAGGGTTAATGCACTATACGCTTGCCGCCCAAGAGTCGAGTACGGTTAAGAAGAATAACCAACAAGAGGTGATTTTAAAAGCGCTGAAAGATTGTACTAAGATTCGCGGGGAGGATGCTAAACCCTTTGCCCCTGCTTTTATTTTACAAAAAGTTTGGCCTGCGGGGTTGGATTTTTTGACAACTAAAGCGTTGCGAGATACGTTTGCTAAAGATTTGAGTTTGAATATTCTCCTGGATGCAGAGGTGGCAATGTTGCGGGATACGATTCGCCGAGGATTGCAGGAGGGAAATTGGGATTTGAAGGTGGGAGAACGGTTATTTATTAAAACCGCAGATACTCCGATGCAGTTACCGGATACCCTGGAATTTTCGGACCGGATGGTATTGTATCGGCGGGGAATTCTCGTGCCTCCAGTCCCAAAAACCATTGAATTTAGCGCGCAATTGTTACCGAGTTCTGACGCGGAGAAATTGGTGCGGGTGCGGTGGAAGGCGAAAGGGGCGCTGACGGTGAGTTTGTATGAAAATAAGCGGTTAATTCGCGGGGATTTTCGTCCGTCTGATGAGTATGAAACCACGATTAATCAATCTTGTGGATTTCGGGTAGTGGCGGATTATGGGAATGGAGAAACGGTGCAACAGGAGACGATGGTTTTTTCTCCAGAAGTGGCGCGATCGCAAGTGCAGGAGTTCAGGGGTTCTGGGTATGTCGTGGATGCGGCGCAACCGAGTTTATTTGAGGCAAAATCCCCGATTATTGAACTGGATGGGACGTTGAATTCCGTGTTTTCTAAGTTAAATGATCGCCTGTCTGATGATAAGGTGAAAACCATCGAAAGGATAGAAATTGCGGTAGATCAGATTATCGACTATCGCAAATTGGGAATATCGATTTCCTTGTTCGAGCGGTTACAACCGGAAATCGACCAAACCGCCACAGTGCAAACCGGCGATCGGTTTGTGCGGGTGGAATATCAAGGACCCGTGCCCGGATTTAAGGAGTTTTTCACCACTTTGAACAAGTTGCTGAATAGTCCCGAGGTGCAAGGGGAGGTGAATCTTAAAATTGCGATTCCCTTCAATCCTGCCATCTTACCGAATGGGTCAGAACTTGCTAGTATTAAACAGACTCTGGACCGCAATCCAGTAGACCGTTTAATGTTAACCGTTAAGGTAACCTATTAAAAGGAGGGTGGGAATTTTGTGATTTTTTGACAATAAAAGCGAGCAAGATGCTCGCACTCCAAAAAATCCCAGGAGTGCGAGCATCTTGCTCGCTTTTATTATAAAATTGCTATAAAATCGCTATTCCTCCGAAAAAATGGCCTAAACCTTATTTAAAACTGTGATATTTTCATGCAAGAGTTTCAGTTGCGAGTGATTCCGACGGGAAATAATAACTTTGCCTTAGAACTGTATCAATGCGCGTACAAGAAAGCGGGGGCCAAAAAACGCCCTGCGGCGAAGCGGTTGGGTCGGTTAAAAGGCAATGGGTTGGTGTTGGCGAAACAAGCAGTTTATACCGCCCTCAAACAGAATCAGTATGACCCCCAGAGTTTATCCAATAAACGCCAAAGTCCTTATATTTTATCCGAGGAATCTGGGGTGAGTTTGGCGATATTATTCCAAGCGTTGCAACCGCTTTCTAAAACTGAGCGAATTGTAAAAATTACCGATGGGGTTTTGGCGATGAGTAATGAAGAGGCGCATTATTGGTTTGGGAAAATTGCCAATGGCAGTCGGTCCAATGCGTTGAAAGCGTTGCGGATTTTGTTGAGTTAGGGGTGATTAGAACGGTGTTGCTATGAACTCTGGTCAATTTTCTGGGAGAATAGAGGAGCGATCGGGGAGCATCTCAATTGGGAAAAGAGACCTAACCCCCCAACCCCCTTCCCTAAGAGGAAAGGGGGAGAAAGAGGTGTAAATTCCCCTTTTAGGCAAAATTGAGATGCTGCCAGTGATCGGATTATATCAAGGTCGGTAGGTTAACCTCAAAAAACATTTTTTCCTCTTCTCCCTCTTCTCCCCCTTCCCTCTTAGGGAAGGGGGTTGGGGGGTTAGGTCTCTCTCGGCGATCGAGCAAACATGATATTATAATCAAACCCGGTTAGATATCTCCCTTATCTATGAGTTACGCAATTGATTCCGAATCTATTAGAGCTTATCGCAATCTCGTGATGGTTTATGCGAATGACTTATGGCGAGAAAAAGACCCGGAGAAAAGGGTTACTCTGGTTACCTATTTATCCGATGCCGTGACGACTTTGGCGCGAATGGAAATTGAAGAGGCCAAAAAAATTAAAGAGAATTCCCAACAGGCAACCTCTTCTTCCTCTAACTCCTGATTTTATCAGACCGTTATCCGGGAATGAGGCAAATTGTCACCCAATCCTGAATCCTGTTGATTTTTCCCCCATTTTATGATAAAATAACCCAAATTGTCATTCATTCCCGGAAAACCACCATGCAGAATCGTCCCCCACTGTTCATCGAAAAAATGATGCCGGTTAATCTGCTGAATGAACAGGTTTATTATGAACATGGGGGCAATCCCTTTAAAGGATTGCATCGCTGGTATTCCCGGAAACCGCTGTCTTTTTCTCGCGCTTCGGTGTTGGCGTCTTTATTACCCGCAGATATTTCTCCAGAAGAGTTTGAATATTTGCTGGGATTGGAACCGGGAAAAGAGATTAAACTCTATAAAATGCCCCCGTCTTCGGTGCGAATTAAAAAGGTTCATGACTATTGCGAGAAAGTCTGGGGAAATCGCACTCCGACGGTATTAGATGCCTTTGCCGGTGGGGGGAGTATTCCTTTTGAAGCGGCGCGATATGGGTTGAATGTGTTGGCATCGGACCTCAATCCGGTGGCGGTGGTGACGATGAAGGCGGCGATGGAATATCCCCTCAAATTTGGGCCAGATTTGCAGGAGGATATTGATAAATGGGTGAAATGGGTGGGGGATGAAGCAGAGAAACGGTTAGCTGAATTTTTCCCCAGTTTGGAAGGGGAAACGGTACAGAATTATTTATGGGCGCATACGGTGGTTTGTCCCAGTTGTCAGTCTGTGGTTCCGTTGAGTCCGAATTGGTGGTTAAGTAAAACCAGTAATTATGGCGGAAAGGGACAAGCGAGAAAAGTTACAAGTAATTGGTATGCGGTGAAACCAATTCCCAACCCCGAACATAAGCGGGTTGATTTTGAGTTAGTGAAGGGAAGAAAGGGGAAAGGTACTACCATTCAAACTGATGAGAACGAGTATGATCCGAGTGAGTTTATCACAATTAGCCGAGGGAATGGTAAATGTCCCAACTGTGATTATTTATTGGAAAGTGACTATATAGATAAAAAATTACTCGACAAAGAATTTTATTATTTACTTTATGCAGTAGCTTATAAAAAAGGAGAAGGCACTTTAGAATTTAGGTTATCCACTGAATTAGACCGAGAAGCAATTAACAAAGCGAAAGAATCTTTATCAAATAAATTAGAACTTGGATTAGTTCCGTTAGAGCCTTTTTTAGAAGGTCAAGATACTCGATGTTATAATCGAGGCGTTCGGTTTTGGCATGAAATGTTTAACCCCCGCCAGCTTCTAACGCTTGTCACATATGCAGAAATCATCAACGAAGCTAAGGCATTGTTATGGGCTGAGTATGAACGGGAGAAAGTAGAAGCGATAACCACTTATTTGGCTTTAGTATTAGATAGATGTACTGATACGAATTGTAGATTATCTTGCTGGGATTCATCAAGAGCGGGTTTTAAAAGAGCATCGACACAACACTCCCTTAACTTAATGTGGAATTATCCTGAAACCAATGGAAAGGGGGATTTATGGCATTTATGTGCTGATGTTTTTGCTTCTGATTATGATATACTCTGTAATTATTTTGGCACTAAACCCCACTCAATTGGCTTACCTGGAATCGAAGAATACAACCCAAAAACCATCCAAATCACTGCCGCATCTGCCGATAGCCTTTTCCATATTCCAGACAACTCCGTCGATGCAGTTGTCACCGATCCGCCTTATTATTCCACCATCCAATATGCCGAATTATCCGACTTTTTCTATGTCTGGATGAAACGCACATTAGGCGATATATTCCCCGATTTATTTTGGTCCGAACTCACGGATAAAGATAGAGAAGCAGTTGCCAATCCCTCGCGCTTCCGGAATATGGGCGCATCCCCTGACGAACTTGCCGCCCAAGATTACGAGGCAAAAATGGCCCTGGCATTTGCCGAATATTACCGCGTCTTACGGGATGAGGGAGTGATGACAGTGCAATTCAACCATAAAGAATCCGGGGCGTGGGACGTTCTCACAAAATCCCTGATAGATAGCGGGTTCGAGATTACCGCATCCTGGGCAGTCAGTACCGAAAACCCGCAAAACCTGCACCAAGCGCAGAAAAACTCCGTTTCCAGTACCGTCTTACTCGTCTGCCGCAAACGGGACCCCAACGCCGCCCAAGCGTGGTGGGATGACTTGCGCCCGAAAGTCGCCAACCTCGTGGAAAAACGCGCCCCAGAATTTGAAGCAGCAGATATCACCGGCATTGACCTCTATTTAAGCGCATTTGGTCCGGCATTAAACGTATTCAGTCAGTCTTATCCCATCCTCGACAGTAGCGGGGAAGAAGTGCGCCCGGAAGTTGCCTTTGCCGAAGCGAGAAAGGCGATCGCCAACTACCGATTCCGCAAACTGGTACAAACCGATACCGCCGGATTTGACCCCCTCACCCAGTGGTATCTCCTCGCCTGGGATGCCTTTCGCGCCCGAGAATTCCCTTACGATGAAGCGAGACAATTAGCATTGGCGATCGGCGGATTCAACGTCAACGATTTAAGCAAAACCTACAAACTCCTCGACTCCGCCAGTGGCACTTGCAAACTCCTCACCCCGCAACAACGACTCAAAAAACGCGCCTTTTCCACCAATCCCCAAGACTTTTCCCTCACCTATTTAGTGGATGGATTGCACGCGATTATCGCCCTTTATGAGGAAGAGGAAAACATCCAATTAGTCCGGCAATTCATGAAAACAACCGCCCTCACCAGTAACGACACCTTCATGCGGGCGATCGAGGTGGCATTAAAAGTAATTCCGCGTTTAGGGGATGAGAAGAAACGGATACCGGAGGAGAAGTCGTTGTTAAATTTGTGGTTATCGATGGATGAGATTAAGGCAAAGGTGGTTTATGAACAATTGGAGATGCCGTTGGAAGGGGGACAGATGAGTTTAGATTTAGGGTAATCTAGCAGGATTCAGGGGATAAACCTCCTAAATCCCTCCCCAAAACCCAATGTAGAGGCGATTCGAGAATCGCCAGTCCATCAAATTATCGCAATTCTCTGTAGAGGCGATTCGAGAATCGCCAGTCCATCAAATTACCGCAATTCTCTATAGAGGCGATTCGAGAATCGCCAGTCCATCAAATTACCCAAACCCCAATAATGTAGAGGCGATTCGAGAATCGCCAGTCCATCAAATTACCCAAACCCCAATAATGTAGAGGCGATTCGAGAATCGCCAGTCCATCAAATTACCCAAAACCCAATAATGTAGAGGCGATTCGAGAATCGCCAGTCCATCAAATTAGCGCAATTCTCTGTATATTTTGCAGAAAATAGGTTTTTTTTCTGGCGATTCTCGAATCGCCCCTACATGGGGTTTTGGTTAAAATAGGTTTGTTTTTTCTGGCGATTCTCGAATCGCCCCTACATGGGGTTTTGGTTAAAATAGGTTTGTTTTTTCTGGCGATTCTCGAATCGCC
>NZ_JAMXOT010000257.1 GCF_024220515.1 Oscillatoria sp. HE19RPO | reverse complement strand
TTGCGCCCCTACAAGAAACTACCTTGACAAGGCTAGGGTTTAAACCCATTGCAGTGGGGTGAATTCGTGACCGACTAAGGGGCCAAATTGCAGAAAGTCACCCTATAGAATAGCTTGTTCTCGGGACAATCAGGGGAGTGTCATACCCCCTCATCCAAAAAGCCGATTAACTCTTGCACGAGGCGAAAACAACCGTTGTGCCAATTGCGCTTGTGACCGTCCTCCTCCCTATCCGCCAGAATGCGCTGCGTACAGTGTAAACATAATCGGACGACCAAGGACGATGTAACGGGCTTGGGCTTCATCACCTACCACCCTTTCCGGCGATCGGTGCAATTACCAATCCGCTGGGTGCGCTATCGAGACCCTATCTAATGCCCAGCAATCCGCCCCCATTCCCCTTGGTGTGACCCGGTTTTTACCAGCAAATACTCAGGAATTCTCATCAATTATGGCTACATTTTACGTCGATCCTACCAACGGAAACGATTCTGCTGCCGGTAGCCAAGTGGCTCCTTTGAAAACCCTCACCGCAGCCTTGGTTAAATCCACCTCCGGCACCACAATCAAGTTAGCCAACGGCTCCTATACCGGAACATCAGGGGAAAAATTCCCCCTCGTTGTCAAAGCTGGCGTGACCCTGGTGGGTGATGAAGCCACGAAAGGAAAAGCCATCATCATCCAAGGGGGTGGTACAAAGACGATGGGCAATTGGCCCAGCCAGAATATCACGATGTATCTGGAAGAAGGGGCCGAACTGCGCGGCGTTACCGTCACCAACCCAGGTACTTCTGGGGTCGGGGTTTGGGTCCACGGCGTCTCTGCTACCATCGCCAATAGCACCTTATCTAAATCCAGTCGCGAAGGCATCTTCGCTAGCGGTACCGCCAAACCCACTATCGTGACCAACGTCTTCTCCGAGAATATAGGCAACGGGATGTCATTCGTTGACAATGCTAAAGGGGAAGTGCGAGGCAACCTGTTTCAAAAAACGGGCTATGGCTTAACCATCGGCTATCAGTCAGCGCCTTTGCTCAAAGATAACCACATTCTGGAAAATCGCACCGGGGTAGTCATTAATGGTGACGCCAGTCCCGTTCTTCGCAACAATACCATCGAAAAGAACGAGGAAGATGGCATCACCGTTACCAATAATGCCAAGGTGGACCTAGGGACGAGCGAAGATCCTGCTGGTAACACGATTAAAGATAACAAGCAGTATGATGTCCAAAGTACCAGTACCGAGAAAATCCTCAGTATCGGCAATACCCTGAGTGCGACCACTGTCAAAGGTGATATCGAGTTTGTCGCCAGCGATGTCCCGGTTCTTGATGATGATGATGACTCTGATTCTGACTCTGACTCTGATTCTGACTCTGAGACCCCGACCAACTTAACAGATATTGACGGTCACTGGGCAGAACCTTTTATCACCGCAATGGTCGAGAAAGGCTTGATTGCTGGGTTCCCCGATGGCACATTTAAGCCGGAAGAGAAGCTGACTCGCGCTCAATATGCGGCGATCGTGGCGAAAGCGTTTAATGAAACCTTGAGTGATACCACCACGGACTTCACCGATGTCGCCAGTGATTTCTGGGGTAAAGAGGCGATCGTCAAAGCCAACCGCATGGGCTTTATCGCCGGATTCCCGGATGTGACGTTCCGTCCCAATGACAATTTGACTCGGGTCCAGGCCCTGGTTTCTTTAGCCAGTGGGTTGAAACTCAGTGACGGAGATGCCGCGACCCTGGGATATTACACCGATCGCGCTCAAATCCCCAGCTATGCTACCGATGCCGTGGCAGTCGCCACGGAAAAAGGGATGGTGGTGAACTATCCCAATCTCAAGGACCTCAATCCGATGCGGGAAATCACCCGCGCTGAAGTCGCGGCGATTATTTACCAAGGCTTAGTGGTCAAAGGACTCGCCACCGCAATTACTTCATCTCACATCGTGGCATCCGATGTCAAATCCCAGCCTTTGAGCGATATTGCCGGTCACTGGGCCGAACAATTCATTCTCGGCTTATACAACGCCGGAGCAATCGGGGGTTATCCCGATGGCACTTTCAAGCCCGATGACAAAATGACCCGGGCGCAATATGCCGCCTTACTCACCAAAGCCTTAAATCCTGAAGTTAAACGGGATGCGGCCACTTTTAAAGATGTTCCCGAAGATTTCTGGGGCTACGTCGCGGTCCAAACCGCCTATAAGAGCGGATTTATCTCCGGCTTCCCTGATAATACCTTCAAGCCGACTGACAATGTTCAGCGCGCCCAGGTGATTGTTTCCCTGGTGAATGGACTGGAATTATCCGGTGGGACTGCTGAGAGCTTAACTAAATTTAGCGATCGCACCAGCATTCCCGAATATGCTAAGGAAGAAGTGGCAACAGCCCTCACTAAGGGATTAATTGTGAGCTATCCCAGCGCTGACAAACTCGAACCCACTCGCGATGCCACTCGCGCCGAAGTCGCGGTGATGATTTATCAAGCCTTAGTCAATGCCGATAAAATCGCGGCGATCGACTCGGATTATATCCTCTCTGCGTAAGCAGTTGAGCGCTTAGGGTGGAGCAATTCACTCCACCCCAGTCTTCATTCTTCTCTCCTGGCACTTCTTCTAACTCCTTGAGGGGTGGGCAAAAGCCCACCCTTTTCTGCGTGAAAGGGTCCGGAAACTGTCATCTCCTGTCATCGCGGATCATCCGTGACAATAGCGGCGTTTCACTCCCAAACCCGCCACACCAAACAGGACTAATCCGGCGATCGCAGAAGGTTCGGGAATTTTACGGGGACGCTTGGGTTCATCCGTCACCACTGGAGGAATTACTTCCGGAGTACGAATGGCATCTGGCTCCATCTTCTCCGTCTCCACTGGAGGCATGGCGATCGGCTTGAATAGATGATCTATCTCTTCAGTCTCCTCACTCTCCACCGGAGAAATTACAATCGGGTCCAAAATCGCCACCTCTTCAGTTTCCTCAATCTCTTCAGTCTCTTCAGTCTCCTCACTCTCCACCGGAGAAATTACAATCGGGTCCAAAATCGCCACCTCTTCAGTTTCCTCTGGGTCTGTTGTTTCTACAACTCTATCTACCATCGAGAGTCCTAGGGCCTCTACCATGCTTTGATTGAGGATGCGTTCTTCATCCACCTTGTCAAACAGGCCAAATCCCCCGGTATAATCCCACATGGCCCAACCGATATCGTATTCCTCCAAAGCCGTTCGCACATCATAAATCCACGAAACCCGGTCTTCCTCCTTGACAAAATTTCGATAAACGCCAAACTCATTCGCCGTCAGACGAACATTATGTTCTGTCGCCCATGCCGCAGCGAGTCCAATCCGGTCTTTGATTTTATCAGCATTCCACTGTTGATCGCAATAGGACTGGGCGATGTGCCGTAAGTCTTCGTCGCTCATTCGCAGGATCACCGCATCACATTCGACTGGATTATAAGGATAGGGGAGATCCCAAATCAGCTCAAAGTGAGGATCTAGCCAATCGACGCCTTGATGGGTAAAGGTCATCGGTTCATAAAAGTGGAAATTATAGACCACATTGGGATCCGCAACGGGTGTGAGTTGGCGCAATCCGTCGATGCCACTCCAGTCGTATCCCGTGGCGATCGCCGTATGCTCCGGCGCACCGGCACGAAATGCACCTAAAATCTCCCCCTGAACCCAATCCCATCGTTTGACGGGATCGACCTCGACTGGTGCAAAGAAGTTAAAAGAGGGTTCGTTGAGCACTTCTAAAAATACCAAGTCTGGATCCCGGGGACTGAGATGTTGTGCTAATGCCCCCGAAAACTGGGTGAATGTATCAACAAACTCATCATCCCTGGCCAAAGATGCTTTAAATTCATTGTTGGCTTGCAAATCCACAATGACGCCTAAATCTCGTTCCAGGATGCGATCGAGGGCTGAGTCTAAGTAGCCCAAATATTCTCCATTGAGCGATTCGGGATCGCTCTGGTCAAGCAGCAGAGCCGGATCCACCGGGAGGCGAACGTGCTGAAATCCCAAACCCGCCAGCAAATCAAGGTCTTCATCGCTGATAAAATGTTCCATGTGAAACGGATTGTAAGTCTCACTTTGGGCAAACCAGTGACTTAAATTGATCCCCCGGGTGAGGCGATCGAAGCGGTTTTCTAAGGGATTTTCTCCGCCATCGGGTAGGCTGGATGTCGTTAAATCCGCATAAGCTGGACTCGCTGTAGGGATGAAGAATGAACTGATGGTCAACCCAGTTAGGGCGAAAAACTGTAAGAGTTTGCCTGAATTCATAGAACCTCTTGGTTATAGATGTCATGAGTAGTTGAATGCTATGTGTGCCAATAACCCTCTACAGAAGTCAGCCAATGAGTAAAGGCTGTTTTGGATAGAGGATGATATCCACTTTTTTTGTAAAGCGGGATGTCACCTTGTTAAATTCTGTGAAGGGTGCGCTTCGTCGAGCAACAAATTAATTAAAGTTGCCGTCAATACTCTTGGATTCAAAAGTGGTTTATTCCGCTTGTCTCAAAGATAAGGCACTAACTAAAGCAACTGTACATAATCTTTTATCAAAAACCCAACCCCCTTTTGATAAAATTCTTTAAAACTTTATATTCTCTTTATCAAATTTTTACTGACTTGCGTTAAAATAACTACCTGTAGATAGAAGAAATATTTACCCTAATAAGTCTTCAAATTTATCCTTGATTATTGCAAGTATTCTGATGGGTCGCGCTCCTGGCTATTTCTTCAGCAATTTTCAGGAAAGGGTAATCTATCTCTAGCGATAGAACCGTTCATTTTGATAAAGCCATTCTATAACTTTAGACTGATTCCTGATGATTTCCTTGGGAATAAATGAATTTTCACCCAACCGAGGAATTGATCGCCGGCTCGTTGCGACTGACCCTCAATGGATCCGACGGGTCGGGGATCAAACTCCCAAAAAGTAGGGACAACGGAGTGAGGGGGGTAATGGCAGGTGAGAAATTTTTATACGTTTACTAACCGGGTACTAACCGGGGCGATCGCCAGACAATCCCCAGGAGGATGACTGACCGATTTATTCACAAAACCCGGGCGGAAACGCATCATTTCGCATTTCCACCCGGGTTTGATACCAAATCCGGGTATGAAAAGTCGTTTTTATGGAGTAGCCCGCGCAGGCGGGCTTTGTCCTGGTAGCTCCACCCTTGAGGGTGCGGGTTTTTATAGACCTTTGACAACCGGATTCCGTATGAGACTTCTAATCAGACTGACGCCCAGAAACTGGTTTTTTTGAAAATGGCTCGAATTGTGAACCCGATCTTGATCTCATCAACCCAGTTTCTGAGTCAACCTGTATGACAAAGGGTTAGGACCTCATCCTGAATCGGGAGTTTATCACCCGACTCACCCGGAACCGATTAAGCCGGATTCAGGACCCAATTGACCAAGGTGCGGACCCCGAAACCCGTTGCCCCAGAACTGTTATATCCCTTATCTTTCTCCGTCCAAACTGGCCCTGCAATATCTAAATGCGCCCAGGGGGTTTTCTCCACAAATTGCTTGAGGAACAGTGCCGCAGTAATGGAGCCACCGGGACGCGGCCCGGTATTTTTCATATCCGCGTGCAGGGACTTCAATCCCTCAAAATAGGACTCTTCCATCGGTAACTGCCAGAACTTTTCTCCAGCAGTTTTAGAAGCGGTGAGCAACTGACTGGCTAACCCTTCATCGGTACTCCACAACCCGGCAATATCATTACCGAGAGCAACCACACAAGCGCCGGTGAGGGTGGCTAAATCAACGATCGCATCCACCCCCAGTTTCTCCGTAAACACCAAGGCATCTGCCAGGGTTAAGCGACCTTCCGCATCGGTATTATTGACCTCAATGGTTTTACCATTAGAAGCGGTGAGGATATCTCCCGGGTGCATCGCCCGACCACTAATCATATTCTCCGTCACCGCTGCGATGAAGTGCACCTCGACATCGGGTTTTAATTGCCCGATCGCCTTCGCCGCACCAAACGTTGCAGCAGACCCCCCCATATCCATCTTCATCGTTTCGATGCCACTGCCGGTAGGCTTAATATTTAGCCCCCCCGAGTCAAACGTCAAACCCTTACCGACGATCGCCAATTTCCGACGGGGTGTCCCTTGAGGTTTGTAGGTCAAATGGATAAATTTCGGAGGCATTTCCGACGCTTGCGCCACCCCGAGAAACGCACCCATTCCCAGGTTGGCACAATCTTCCTGTTCCAGGATTTCCAGATCCAGACCATATTCAGCCGCCAGTTCCTCCGCCGTTTCAGCCATTGACATCGGCGTGACAATATTGGAGGGGGCCGCCACCAACTCCCGGGCTAAATTCACCCCACTCGAAATTTGTAAACCTCGGGTAATTGCCGCTTGGCGATCGGCTAAACCGAGCAGTTCCACTCGTTCTAGGGGCGAACCCTTTTCTTCCGGGTCCGACTTAAAGCGCAAATCCTTAAACAGGGCTAATTCTATCCCTTCCGCAGTCGCCTGGGCCGTGATATCCGGGTCATTATTCCACACTGGCAGATCAATGCCGAGGGTTTTGCACTTTTCTTTACTCGCCACCTTGGCAGCAGTTCCGGCAGCACGTCTCAAACTATCCACACTCAGGGATTCGGACTTGCCTAACCCCACCAGAATAATCTTGCGGATGGCACTGCCGCCGCCAACCCGAGTTACGGCGCTACTGTTGTCTTTGCCTTTAAACTCCACCTCAGCGATCAGTTCGGCGATCGTCCCGCCTAGTTTGTCATTGAGCTGACCTAATTCCCCGGTGATTTCCGTCGCCTCTTCAAACACCCCAATGGCTAAGGCGTCTCCAGACCAGTCCAACCGTGGCGTTTCTATTCCTTGAAATTCCATTCCGAGTCCTGACTAATGTAATACTTCGCAACAATACCAGTATGGATCGAGATTGATGTTTTCATAGAGGGGTTACAGGGGTTGTACCCGGTCAGGAAAAAAACCCCCTAAGTCCTGAAGGCGATCGCCTTCAAAGGCAAGAATCATCCTCAGATGAGACGGGTTGATCAGAACCGCCCTAATTTTTCCGCAGAACCAAGGTTTCTTTGCGTAAGTCTTGCCCAACATAGTAACCTGGAATTGAACTTCTATTTTTGGACATAAACTAGGAGCATAATCTGTGGTTTCCGAAGCCTCTAAACAGAGAGCCGAACCGTTATCAACACGAACAAATCCCCCCGCGCTCTGCGTATCTCAAACCGAACCCGTGCGGGATCCGGAACTGTTAGCGCAGGCCCTACGACACAAATTAAAAAACTTGACCGGGGCAATGGGTGAAATCGTGATGCCTTGCATCCCCGCCATGATCGATGAACATCTGAAGCTGGTCATCGGAGTGATGAAAGGGCTTGGGCAGAACCTCAGCGACGAACAAATTCAGTCCTTGAAGAGTTCCTTATCCACCCATCTAGCGGAGGGTTTTCGGGCCTCTCCCCATGCTCGTCTGAGCGTCAAATTTAGCCCACCCAGTCCCACAGAAGGGTTGACTAGCGGGTTAAAAATCACGGCGAATATTCATACCTCATCCCTAGAAGAAAAATATGATGGGTGGGTGAAAAATCGCAGCGGTCCCTTATTTGGACCTCATGCCGATGCCAAAATCATTGATGTGGCTGCAACCTTCCCGGACAAGGAACAGGCCCCGATTCTCGATGTGGGTGCTGGGACCGGGCGCAATACCTTCCCCTTAGCCAGACAAGGACATCCGGTGGATGCGGTGGAACTCACCTCAGTATTCGCCCAAAAACTTTTAGCCACTGCCGAGAGTGAAGCCTTGCCGGTGCGAATTTTTCAGGGGAATATTCTCGACCCCAATCTGAATTTACCGCCGAGTTACTATAAGTTAGCTGTGGTTTCAGAAGTGATTTCCCACTTCCGCAATCTCAATCAAGTTCGCATCCTGCTGGCCAAATTATCTGCGGGACTAGAAAGCGGTGGATTGTTGCTGTTTAATGTATTCTTGCCCATTGAGGGATATGAACCGGACGAAACCGTGCGTCAAATGTCCGAAGTTGTCTGGTCCTACCTGCTCACCCGGGATGAACTGAAGTTGGCAATGGCAGGACTGCCTCTAGAAATTCTCTCGGAAGAGTCGGTGTATGAGTATGAGCAAGCTCATCTGCCCTCGGAAGCATGGCCCCCAACCTGGTGGTTTGTCAGTTGGGCAACCGGGCGGAATATTTTTCCATTTGCGGCGACCCCGCCAGTGGAGTTACGCTGGGTTTTATGTCGGCGCAAATAAGAGCAGATTGCGATCGCCCTGGAGCCTGAGATTGCCCTTGAGGGGGGAGAAGCATGAATTGAGATGAGTTAAGATTCATCAACACCCACCCCGGGTTGAAGCACCCCAAATCGGCTCATGATTGTCTCAACCCAGGTGATTCGATCTGCCAAATTCTCAAGGAAAAAATTAAAATAAGGCTGTTGCAGCTCAGGGACGGGGAAACTTGATGTTTAGAAAAAAGCAAAGATCCAACAACAAGGTAACGATCGCCGTTGGCATTGGACTCTGGATTTTGTTAATCGGTGCTGCTGTACCCATGAATAAATGGATCGAATGGAGTCAGAAGACTCCAGAAATACTCAGCTTCGGGGGAAAGCTGAGTCACCAGTCTGCGGTGAAACCTTTAGCACTGATACCTGCGGAGCAAAGAGCGAGTCAGTTAGAACAGTTGGCAACCAATGGCAAGGGTCTCGATCGCGCCCAAGCTCGTTATGTGTTAGCTAATGATTTACTCGACCAAGGGCAGGCTTCCCAGGCCCTGGAATGGCTCCAAGAGCTAGAAAACGACTATGAACTGCTCGCCCCCTACATTTTGTTTAAACGCGCTCAGGCGTATGAACTGACGAGCAATTCAGCCCAAGCGCAGGAAACTTGGACAGAATTGCTTCAGAAGCATCCCGATTCCCCGGTAGTGGTTGAAGCACTCTACGCCTTGGGAAAAAGCAACCCTCAATATTGGGACCAGGCCCTGGAGAAATTCCCCGCTCACCCCAAGAGTATGGAAATTGCTCAAACCCGCTTAAAAGAAAATCCGAATCGCCTGGAGTTATTATTGCCGATCGCCAATCACGGCTTTTACCTGGACAATTACAAATCCCATCTACAAAAACTGACCAATCAACATCGAGATCGCCTCAGCGCAGAAGATTGGGATGCGATCGCCTTTGGCTATTGGGAAAAACAAGACTATGGCAAAGGGGGAGAATCCTACGCTTTCGCCACCTGGAACCCTCAGAGCGCTTATCGTCTCGCTAGAGGACGTCAGCTCTCCGGGGATAACAACGGGGCCATCTTAGCCTACAAACGACTCTTTGTAGACTTTCCCGACAGCGAAGAAGCCAGCATGGGGTTAGAGCGACTGATCACCTTGCTCGAACCCAAAGAAGCCATCATTTATATCGACGAACTGATTAACCGCTTTCCCAACAAAGCAGGAGAAGCCTTCTTCGCCAGAGCGAAAGTCTTGGATGAACTCGGAAGCCTCAGTGCAGCCAAAGAAGCTCGGGACAAGGTGCTCAGTGAGTATAGCAATTCCGAAGGAGCCGCTGAACTGCGCTGGAGTTTAGCCCAACAAAGTGTAGCGATCGGCAAGTTTGATGAAGCGCGCAAGTGGGCTTTGGAACTCCTTCAGGAAAACCCCGAGAGCGAACTGGCTCCGGAAGCGGGGTTCTGGGCCGGAAAGTGGGCGCAGCGCCTAGGGTTAACCAAGGAAGCTCGTCAAACCTACGAAACGGTTTTGTTTAACTATACCGAATCCTACTATGCATGGCGATCTGCCGTGCTGTTAGGATGGGATGTGGGTGACTTCACTACTGTCCGTTCCCTGAATCCGGCGATCGTCGCTCAAACCGAACGGGTTGAAATCCCAGCCGGATCCAACCTCCTCAAAGAACTGTACCTCCTCGGCCAAGACCAAGATGCCTGGACCCTCTGGCAGGCCGAATTTACCAACCGCCGAGAACCCTCAGTGCCTGAGCAGTTTACCGATGGATTGATTCGCCTTGGGGTTGGAGATAATCTCGATGGAATCTTTATGTTGTCCAGTCTGCGGTGGCGAGACAAACCCGAGGACCAAGAGCAGTACAAACAAATCAAGGTCAAACCTCATTATTGGGAAGCACTTTATCCCTTCCCTTATGCTGACCTGATCCAGAAGGCTTCCCAACAACAACAAATGAATCCCTTGTTGGTAACGGCATTAATGCGCCAAGAGTCCCGATTTATGCCAAAAATTCGCTCCTCCGTGGGTGCAGTCGGGTTGATGCAGGTCATGCCAGAAACCGGGTCCTGGGTAGCCCAAAGCATGGGACTCAAAAATCACAATCTAGAAAACCCCGAGGATAATATTAACATCGGGACTTGGTATCTAGCTTTTACTCACGGGCAGTATAAAGATAACTCGATGTTAGCAGTGGCCAGTTACAATGCTGGCTCCTCAAATGTAGCCTCCTGGATCGAACGATTTGGATTCGATGATCCCGATGAGTTCGCCAACCAGATTCCTTTCCCTGAAACCAAAGGTTACGTCCAGTACGTTTTTGAGAATTACTGGAATTATTTGCGGCTATACAGCCCGGAAATTGCCAAGAAACTCGGACAATAAATCTCCCCCCAGTTCGTGAGGTTACCGACCCTCGAACCCTGCAAATCTTACCCTGTGAACAACCCACCGGCAGGATTTGGGGGGAGTACCCTTTTAGACCAAGAACGGGATCGGGAAATATACGGATGTCCAAACTCTTTAAAACGGGCTAACTTAGTGATGGAAAATCGACTCAAGAGCGGCTACTTATGATATTGGAGTCTTTAGGCTGTGCAAAAATTGCTGGTGAGTTAGCCGCGCTAATGCAGCAAAAAGTGACGGGGACATGGCTCGTTGTCGCTCAAGAATGCACGGGTTCTTCCGAACCCCCGGCTCCAGGGCCTAAGCCCCTTAACAGTCGCCCCCCGGGGCGACCCAATCAGTCCTCGGGGAAAGACCGCTTGACCCCAAAGGCTGATAGTGCTTCGCCCACAGTTCGTCCAGGTCCGGCTCCACCCCCCTCTCCCTCCCCCGAGGAACGCCAGTGGCGATTTTACCTGATCAGGGGCCGGTTACTCTACATTACGGAAAGTGTTCACCGGGTCCGGCGGTGGTCCAGGGCGTTGCGACAACACTGCCCCAAGTTCGTGGTCGATCCCAAAGATGTGGCCCAGGGAGAACCCTGGGAATTTCAACTTCTGCAATCGGGAATGGACCAACATCTGCTCAGTCCCACTCATGCCAAAGCCCTGATTCGCACGAGTAGTTTAGAAGCCTTATTCAACCTGGCCAGCTATGCTAAAATTAGCACCCGTTGGCATCCCCTACCCCTGGAGTCTTTACAGATTCCCAGCAACATCGCCCTCTCCGCCCTGGATGTGGCCCAGGTGTTTCAGAAGGCCGAACAGCTCTGGGAACAGTGGGAACAACTCGGGTTACACTACATTAGCCCTGACTTTTCCCCGGTATTAAGCCATCCCACTCAGCTCAAACAACAAGTCAGTTCCCAGTCATTTTTGACCCTCAATACCCTCTTCAACGGGGAAAATACGATTTGGGACCTGGCGATCGAGCGCAAGCAATCTATCGTGGGTGTGACCCGAACTTTACATCATTTCGTAGAACAGGGTAAAATCTCTCTCCAAACCGTGGCCGATTGGCCTTCCCCTCTGGAACAGTGGCGCATCGTTCGGGCGGCGGTAGCCCCCAAAAAACCCTTGATTGCTTGTATTGATGATAGTCCCCTGGTTTCAGAGGTCCTCGCTCGGATCCTCCAACCTGCCGGTTACGATACGATCGCCATTCAGGACCCCATGCAAGGGGTGGCTATCCTCTCGGAGAAAAAGCCGGATTTTATCTTTTTAGATCTGGTCATGCCTCAGACTAATGGCTACAATCTCTGCAATTTTTTACGTCAAAGCAACCTCTTTCGCGAGACCCCAATTGTCATCCTCACCAGTCAAGATGGCATTATTGACCGCACCAGGGCTAAATTAAATGGGGCTTCAGATTTTCTCAGTAAGCCCCCCGAGGCGGAGAAGGTGCTGCAAATGGTTGAAAAATACCTGAAATGCTCCGATCGCCCAAACCCCCTCCCTGACATGGGTTTTCCGGCCCTGGCATAACGGATTACCCGGGCGATCGCCCCCAGGGGCCTCGGTCTCCCCCCGGCCACTCTCTCCCTCAATTTCAGGGTGTCTTGTGCTCTACTGCGCGATGAGATTAATGGACCTAGGCTCCCGTCTCGGAACCGGCGATCGCCTCCAGACTCAATCTGGGTCTGGCACGAATCCCCAGAAAACGGCTATAACAATAGAAGAGGGTCTGTACTGAACTGATCCGCGATCGTTTTAATCTCATCTTGT
Organism: Oscillatoria sp. HE19RPO; assembly: GCF_024220515.1. Taxonomy (GTDB): domain Bacteria; phylum Cyanobacteriota; class Cyanobacteriia; order Cyanobacteriales; family Laspinemataceae; genus Laspinema. Next base: position 9,258 of record NZ_JAMXOT010000257.1, on the reverse strand, counting down.
CCCTGCTCATCCAAGCCAATCCCGAGCAAAATGGGAATGGGTTCCTTTCAATCGAAGGCGATCGCACCCTACCCCCTGATTTTGAGGAATGCTACCCCCTAGATGGCCCGCTTTCTTCCCCTTCCTGGTATTCGCCTTTCTTCAGACTGAGTTCTACCGCCCTAACTTGCCTCTCAAAGTTTCTATAAATAAATGAGTGAAGTTTTAATACAACTTTTTGTCCAACTGATTTCTAACTATACGGGTTTGCGAATCAGGACTCAAGACCGAGAGGCTTTATGTCGTAAACTTGGGTCTCGGATACGCTCCCTTAAATTATCCTCCCCCGAAGATTATTATAAGTTACTAGAGGGAGGCATCGACCCCAATCATTCCTTTTCAGGAATTGCCGCTCAAGGAGAATGGCGAGAACTCATCACCCTGTTAACCACAGGTGAAAGTTATTTTTTTCGAGATAGCGGTCAATTTTGGCTCCTTGAAAATGTCCTGCTCCCGGAACTCATTGCCTATCAACGAGAAGTTAGTAGAGCCGCTGGAAATGCTAAACCCTCCCTGCGGATTTGGAGTGCCGGATGTTCCACGGGAGAAGAACCCTACTCTCTGGCAATTCTGCTCACGCAACTGATTCCCGACTGGGAAAACTGGAATCTTTTTATCTTAGGAACGGATATTAATCACGAGTCGATTGTTCAAGCCCAACAAGGACTATACAGCCGTTGGTCATTTCGGATGGTAGAACCTGAGCGCCTGCCTCAATATTTCCAGCCCCGAAAAAACCAATGGAAAGTTGAAGAAAAATATCGCCGGTTAGTCACGTTTCGGGTGGGTAATTTAGCTCGCGATCGCTTTCCGGACCCAACAGGTGACCTCGCTCATATCGATTTAATTATCTGTCGAAATGTCTTTGTCTATTTTGAATACGAGGTGATTGGGGAAATTTTAGAAAAATTTGCCAAAACCCTCCGAACCGGGGGATACTTGATGACGGCTCATGCAGAACTTCACGGGCAGAACTTAGAACCGTTTACTCCCAAAGTTTTTGCCCAGTCTGTGGTTTATCAACGCCGAGATAACGCTTCCGTCAAGATCCCCGTCTCTCCCTATCAAGGGTATAACCTCCCTTCATCCTTGCCCTTACCCCCCTCCTCCGGGATTGCCCCCACTAGAAAGTGGGATCAAATCAATAATAAATTTACCCGGCCTAAACGCCAACCGCCATCCTATCGGTCGAGTCCCTCTTCCTCAGATATTACGCTGAAAAATGCTGATATCAGTCTCCTGTTGCAAAAGGCTGAAACCCTCTTTAATGCCGACCGCTTAGACGAATCACTCCAGACCTTCCAACATATTGTTCGATTGCAGCCTCGACATTTTCAAGCCTATTATCTAATTGCTAAAATTTATGCGAACTTAGGAAACTATCACCAAGCCGAGCGCTATTGTCAACAAGCTATTTCCATTGATGCGTTATCGGTTCAACCTTACTACCTCATGGCTCATATTGCTGAGGAAAAAGGAGAGTTGGACCGGGCCAAATATTGGTTAAAGCGAATTCTTTATTTAGCGCCACTTTCTCTCTCAGCTTACTTGGAACTAGCCGCAATTTATGAGCGAGAATCTGACCTAAAAAGAGCGAATAAAATGCGAAAAACTGCTTTAGAAATTCTGGATACATTACCTAAAGATTATTCAGTAGACTATGCAGAAAAAATGACGCTAAGTGAATTAAAAGACTATTTGATAAAAACCCTTAAGAATCAAGAATAAATCGGGAGAACATCACGGTGAGCGAACATCACTCTTATTTAATATTTAGCTTAAATGGGTCACGGTATGGGGTGACAACCAATGCCGTGCAAGAAATATTTTTCTTACCGGCATTAACTCCCATTGATGAAGCCCCTCGGGACATTGTGGGGGTGGTCAATCTGCGGGGAGAAATTTTACCCGTGATGGATTTAAGCTTACGGTTTTTTCAGCGATCGCTCGATTACCAGATTACAGATAGCATCGTCGTCATTGAGTGGCAAACCGTCAAAGTAGGGCTGATTGTCAACCAAGTTCATGAAGTGCAAGACATTCCCTTGGAGGCAGTCGCCCCCCAAATTGCCTATGGACGACAGAACGGCACTCCTTCCCACCATTACATCACCGGGGTCGCCAAAAACCTCGGAGAATTGGTGATGCTGATCAACCCCGAACAATTAATTCAATATTCCGATTCTTCAGAAACCCCCCCCGTTGAACTCAACGGGACAGAGATCCCCGGGACCCCCCCCTCCGTTCAGAAAAACCGCCGATTCTGTCCCCATGCTACCCCGGAAGAAAAGGCACTCTTTCAAGAGCGGGCCGACAATTTAATGAAACTCAGCGAGGGTGAAGATTTTACCGGATTGATGCCGATCGCCGTGATCGGGTTAAACGATGAATATTTCGGTCTCGATCTGAATGTCGTGCGGGAATTTACCGACATTCGAGAGATCACCCCCATCCCCTGCTGTCCCAGTCGCATCATCGGTAACATGAACCTCCGGGGTGAAATCGTCACCTTAATCGATATTCGCGAAACCTTAAACCTCCCCATCACCCGTGCCATTAGCGGCAACAAGGTGATGGTTGTTCGTATCGATGAACTCGTCGCCGGGATTGCCATCCAGGAAGTTTGCGACGTCATGTATCTGCACCCGTCCAAAATTGCCCCAGTACCTGCCGCCATTCACTCCAATAATGATGAATACCTCCGGGGTACAGCACCCTATCGAGAGAAAATGATGAGCTTGCTCGATCTGCCTAAAATTCTCACCGAGGGAGAATTAGAAGTCAATGAAGAACCTTAATTCTTCCGAGAATTCTTCCGGGCGTCGGAGTGACTCCCACCCTCCCTTAGCCATGAGAACCCTTGGGGGAGACTCGGGAAGAGAATCCTCTGGGAGTGCAAAACGAATTGGGGAACATGAGGCCCCAGGCTCAAAAGATTAGTTTCCTTCAAATCCCTCTGTGTTGCGAATTTTAATCGAATATTCTTCCTTCTGAATTCTGGATTCTCGGGTTTAACGAATGAATAATCACAAGATGTTTTGTTGGTTGCACCGACGGACCTATGTTCAACCCGTTAAAACTAAAAACCCGTATTTTACTGGGATATTCAGTGCCGTTATTGCTGTCCCTTGGCTTTGCCGCAGTGATTTCCTGTCAGACCCAGACCCTCGAACAAAAACTGGACACCGATGCCGCAGGAGAACAAATCCTGGACAACTCGGAACGGATGGTGTCTGGCCTTTCCCAGATGCAGCGTTATAGTGCCAGTTTTTTAGTCTATCCCGAAGTTGATTTTTTAGTTGAATACGAAAAAAAATCTCAATTATTTGAAGAGTCTCTTGAATCTCTCGAAGGGCAGCTTGAACACCACGATTTGCAAATTCGCTTAGATAAAATTAAAGAATTAGGAAATCAGATCGATAGCTTGAATCGATATCTGATGACTTTAACACAAACTCAAAGAAGAGACCAAGCCATTCGAGCTTTTGCAGCAGTAGAAAGTCGTAATCTGGCTCTAGAAATCACTCAAGCTTTGGATGATTTTATGACGGTTCAAGCCCAGCTTGAAGTGGGAAAAGCCGAAGCCACTCATATTGCGATCGCCGCATTAAATGAGTGGGTGTGGGTGGGGAGTGTGGTGTTAGTGCTATTCACCCTGACGATTTCTACCGCCTGGACTTATCGAATTGTCGAGGCGATCGCCCATCCCCTGCTGTCCCTCCAATCCACCGCCAAGGAAATCACCCATAACATCTTAATGAGTGAAACCCTCTTGATTCGTCAAGGTCAGGACTTGAGTCAAACTAGCGCCGTCCTGGAGAGCTTAACTCAATCCGCTGATCTTCACGCTCAAGAGACTGAATCCACCGAGATTCAAGTCGCCCAGATAGAAGATAAAATGCTCTCTTGGAAAGCGCATCTGGCTAAAATCTATGGACTCACTCATCGGGTGACCGATTTAGCCACTCAAACCAATCTGTTAGCGCTTCATGCCGGGGTTGAGTCCCAGCGACCCGGATTGGAATGCCACTGTTTGGATGCAGTCGCCACGAAAATGCGAACCTTAGCCACACAGACCCAAAAATCAGCCGAGCAAGTCAATACCCTCGTCACCCAACTGGAAATCGAACCCCATTCTGTAGCGATGGAACTGGAAGAACCGGAGCCAAATCTCGAACCGATTTGGAGTGCGATCGGTGAACTAGCCATCCAGACTCAGGACCTTTCCAAGGCCAGTCAGCAGCAAGCTACAACAATTCAACAGGTGTTCGAGGCTCTGGAGTCGCCCTATCAAACTGCCCGAGAAACAGCTCAGACATTAAGCGAAACCAAAATCCGCCTTCAACAACTCAACCGAGACACTCATCAGTTGTTTGAACTTTTATAATCCAGGTCTGAGTCGGGAGTCTTTCTACTCGGTTCTTCCGGTTCACCCCCTCGTCCTCAGTCGGGATTGCCAGTTCTGAGTCGTGAATTGAGGTGTATCTTAATGCGCCCTGGAATAGCTGGCGATCGCACTTTTTATTAAAACTCGGTTTTCTCTCTTTTCCAAGGACCGGACAAGGACAGAACAAGGACAGAACTGTGTCCCTGTATCCGCACCCAAAGAGCCTATCGGTTGTTTCTTCAGACCCCAGCCCTAGGGAGGCAGTTTTAACCTGGACTAAGCGCCTAGAGAAGGAGCTAACCATCCCAGGAACCTTTAAAAGTCCCCAGCATCGAAGCGGGAAAGAGTAGACTTTAGGTATCACTAGATTCACTGGACTGAGCCAAAACAATCGAGTTCAGGCTCAGGTAAAACCAGAACTATCAGGTGAACCGTTGCTGAGGGCTGATTCCAGAGTGCCTCAGCGCATCACCCCTTATGAGGAATAAAAATATGAGGTTAGGGCGAAAGCTGTATATAGGATTCGCGATTCCTACCCTGTGTGTGGCCGGGTTGGGGATTTATTCCCTCATTTCCTTTGCCAATATCGACCGACAAGTCGAAACCATTTATGATGATCGCGTCGTTCCCTTACAGCAGTTAAAGGTAATTTCTGATAATTACGGAATCTCCGTGATTGATGCGGTGAATAAGGCCGATCGGGGCTTGTGGACGATGGAACAGGCGTTGCAATCGGTCAGAACTGCTCTTGACCGGATAGAAGTGAACTGGCAGGCTTATAAAACGACGCAACTCACCCCCGAAGAGGTCAGACTGATTCGGGAAGTCGAGCAATTGTTCGTTCGTGCCGATCGCGATATTGATCGTTTACAACTGGCCTTGCAGACTGGGAACCGGGCGGTTGTCAGCGAATTTAATGGCTATCTCTATGAAGCGATCGACCCACTCACGCAGAAAATCAATGAGTTAATTGATTTACAGTTGGAAATTGCCCAACAAGAACGGGAAAAAGCGGCAGAGGTGTACCAACGCACACAAATTATTTTTATTCCCTTGTTGTCCCTGGCTTTATTGATTGGTTCACCTCTGGGTTTTGCGATTATCCGAGGTGCGATCGCCGCTACCCTCACAGATATTATCAATACTCTGGCCAGCACCTCCACTCAGATTGCCAGCGCCACCACGGAACAGGAACAAATTGCCCAGCAGCAAGCGGGTTCCGTGCATCAAACCAGTGTAGCAATGGAACAATTAAATCGTTCCGCCGCTCAAGCCGCCGCTCAAGCGATCGCATCAGCGACTGGGGCCGAACAAGCCCTCACCCTCACCGGATCCGGGACTCAAGCGGTCGATCGCACCCTGGAGGAAATGGCCAAACTCAATGAAACCGTGGGATTGATGCGATCGCGGGTGGACGAACTGAGCGAACGCGCCAATCAAATTGGTGCGGTCGCCGGGATCGTTAGCGATTTAGCCACTCAAACCCGGGTCCTCGCGCTCAATGCTGCCGTAGAAGCAGTCCGCGCCGGAGAACAAGGCAAAGGATTTGGGGTCGTTGCTACGGAGATTCGCAAATTAGCCGATCAAAGTCATCGATCTGCCGAAAAAATTAATCTCCTCGTCACCGACATTGAACAAGCGCTCAACTCCACCGTCCTCGCCAGTGGCGAAAGTTCCGAAAGTGTCGCCGAAGGTATCCGCATTGTTGGGGAAACTGCCTCCACCTTTGAAGGGGTGCGAAATGCTATTAATCAAGTGGCACTCAATGTCTCCGAAATCTCTCTCAATAGCAAAGAACAAGCCAATGCTATCCAACAAGTTCTCACCGCTATGAACGAGCTGAATCAAGGCGCTTCCCAAAGTGCCACGGGGATCACTCAAGTCAAAATTGGTACCCAACGACTGAAAGAAGCTGCTTTGCATCTCAAGTCGGTGGTTTAACGATCGACTCCATTTAACCCGGAAAAAAAGACGCTCCCAGTTCTCAACCGAGCGTCTTTCTCATTAAATCAGAGTCCCCGTTGCGAGTGCCGTAATTTCATTCATTCATTCATTCATTGAACATTCATTCAATTCATTGGGACCCAACTTAACTCATACTCTAATCCAGTTCCATTATTTGGGTGAAGTCACGGAATCCTAATCGTCCTTATTCATACTCATTCACATCCCTCTCTCTTATGATGCTAAACCAATTGAGATTAAGAAATCGCATGATTTTAGGGTATTCAATTCCAGTGCTATTGTTTTTTATATTAACTGCATTTGTGTACCTTAAAACCCTTAAAATTTCTCAAACATTCAAACAAGTTGAATTAACTCAAAACACCGTAAGAAATGGTCAGGTGTTAGACAATAGTTATCGCGACATGGTAACAGCACTTCGAGGATATTTGCTTTTTAATACTGAAGAATTAATGCTTCAATATACCACAGCAAACCTGCGATTTAATGAAGCAGCAATCAACACCCTCAATACAGCGCAAGATTTTCAGCAGATCCAACGAACTGAAGAGATGATTCAAGTTCAAAAACAGTATGATAATTTTTCCCAAAGACTCATTGCTTTAGTCAATCAAAACAGAGTCCCAGAAGCTGTGGACCTGTTTAAAACGGGCGAGGGACAAAAATATATCCAAAGTTTTGTAGAATTGAGCGAGGAATTTAACGATGCCGAGGAGGAGGTTTTAAATCAGGCAACTGCTGAAGCCAAAATAGCCATCAATAGTTTGATAGTGGCCCTCTTATTGGGTGCAGTTATCTGTCTGGGCTTCTCGGCGATCGCGGCAATAGGAATTTCATCCGGAATTTCTCGCACCATTGAGCAGGCAGTCAGCCGCATTGCCAACTCCTCCACCGAAATTGCGACCACCTTAGAACAACAAGAACGCAACACTGCTCTAGCCGCCAGTGCAGTCAATGAAACCACAACTACAATGGACGAACTGGAAGCCTCATCCCGTGAATCTGCTGAACAAGCTCAGTCCTCCTCCGCCGGTGCGCGCCAAGCACTCCATTTGACAGAAATTGGCACCCAGGCTGTCGGACACAGCCTAGAAGCGCAGAGAATTTTAAAAGAAAAAGTTACTGGAATCGCCCAGCAAATTTTACAACTGAGCGAACAAACCGCTCAGATTGGAAATATCTCAAAATTGGTCAGTGAAATTGCCAATCAAACCAATATGTTAGCCTTGAATGCAGCGGTAGAAGCGGTGCGAGCCGGGGAACAAGGGAAAGGCTTTGCGGTGGTTGCCAGCGAAATCCGCAAGCTGGCGGACCAAAGCCAAAAATCGGCTCATAAAATTAATACTTTAGTCGGGGATATCCAGGGTGCGATTCATTCTACGGTCCTCGTCACCCATGAAGGGACAAAAACCGTCGATCGCGGGGTGGATATCGCCCGAGAAACCGCTGATGCTTTGAATGGCGTTCGGGATGCGATCAACGATGTGGTGATGAGTTCACAACAAATTGCCTTGAACGCTCAACAACAAGTCACTGCGATCGAGCAAGTGGTTGAAGCCATGAATTCGCTAAATGTCGGGGCCAAAGAAACCGTCCAAGGCATTGCCAATACCCGAGAAAGTACAGAGCAACTCAACCAAGCCAGTCTCGATTTAAAGGCAATCATCTAAAATTAATCAAATCTTCATCTCCCAATGACAAATGACAAATGACAAATGACAAATGACCAATGACAAATGACCAATGACAAATGACAAATGACAAATGACAAATGACAAATGACCAATGACAAATGACCAATGACAAATGACAAATGACAAATGACAAATGACAAATGACAAATGACAAATGACAAATGACAAATGACAAATGACCTCTTACCAAGGGACATTACTGGTGGCCCGCATTAGTAAGGGGTGCGCCCACCAGAAACCGAGGGTAAACAGGGTGACGCCGAGATATGCCGGACGTAGAAATTCATCCCATTTGAGGGTTTGGCGGCCCTGGGCGATCGCCAGAAAGGGAATCACTGAGGTGCGAGCTTTAACGGCATCAAAGGCTTCTCCATATCGGGCTTTCATGCGCCGATCGCCATGCCAAACCGCAAATAAATGGTGCAACACCAAGCCAATGGAGGTTACCAAGGTAAAGGAGGTCCCAATCCACAGGGTGTGGGCCAGACACCAAATCACTTGACCTACCATTTGGGGATGGCGACTAATTCTGATAATTCCGGTTTCAAATAAGTGGACTTGCGGCTTGGCGATCGCCGCCACTTCTAACAAATTAAACGTCGCCGGGTAGAGAAACAGAAACGAAATCCCCGAGAGGGTCCAAACCAACGGCATCACCCCAGGCACACCCTGAACTTGCCACAGTTGTAGGCCATCGTAGCGGTGGTTAAAGAAATAAATAATCAGCACCACAGCGAAAGGGAGACTCACCAGAGCGAACAAAACGCGGTACAAGCGGGGGCCGATGAGTTGTTCCCCCCGAGGGCGCAGGGCCGCTAATCCGCTATGGGCGATCGCGAACCCAAACAACAGCCCGATCATTATAAAATGGCTAGAAGTCAACCAGTCTGAGAACATCCCAAGCTTTTTCCCACTGCAAATATCCAACTCCAACGGACCCGTGCGATCGCTGACCGGGCTGGTTCAGATTGCCACAGATACCGGAACGGATGCTTAGGCTCGTCGGAGGTGAAAAACATTTTAAGGCATCCCCTAGGGTATTCCAACAAATAAATCATCCAAATCCGAGAGTTAATGACTATAGAATACTCTTGTAGCCCGCGCAGGCACCGCTTTGTCCGCAAGTGCCCCAGGCTTTCTAAGCGGAACGCTACGCGAACAGCCTGCGGGGTT
>NZ_JAMXOT010000256.1 GCF_024220515.1 Oscillatoria sp. HE19RPO | reverse complement strand
AGGTATGCGATGGAGTTCTGAGGGATTTAATCACTTGCTGCATTTACGCCTAACCTGGGTAAATGGTCGCTTCGATGACTTGTTTTCGGATGCGAACTTTTTTTCCAATTCTGGCCCCTCCCCCAACTCCTAGATGCGCCCAGTTACAGATGATTGGGCAATTAAATATTGTCAAGAAGAAACAGAATCATTGATTTATTCCTTTTGTGGTCTTTATCCTCAAGCGAAATGGGTTAATCACTATTATAAACTTCGATTGCCATCCCATCGTATTAATCAAATTCCAGTGGCTAAAAAATTAGGGATTGCCATCCCGCCGACTTTGGTTACCAATTCTTATGAAGCAATTTATGAATTTTTAAGTAAACAAGGGTCTTGTATTATTAAACCAATGCGCTATTCTGGATTCTTGCATGATGGGAAACAATATGGATGTTATACTCGACCTATAGATTTAGAAACCCTAGAAGAATTTAAAGATAGTATTCGATTAGCCCCTGTTTTCCTACAAAAGCGCATTGCTAAAAAGGCAGAATATCGTGTTACTTTAATTGGGAAAAATCACTTTGTTTGCCGGATTGATGCCCAACATACTAAAGATTCTGATGTTGCTTTAGATTGGCGCGTTACTGAACCTGAAAAACTCATTCATATTGCAGACAAATTACCTATTGAATATATCAATAAGCTGTACCAAATGTTAGATGAATTTGGCTTAAATTTTGGAGCATTTGATATTATTCGAGATGATGATGAAACGCTTTATTTTATTGAACTTAATCCGAATGGGCAATGGTACTGGATCGAAATCCTTACAGGTATGCCAATGGTAAAGGCGATGAGAGAATTAATTGAAGAATTAGCTTGTCAATATCATCAATGCTAATAGGATGTTGTCCCATCCCTCCCACTCAGGTTTACGGTGTTTTGCTCCCGTTGAGTTCCCACTCAATGGTAACTTTGACATTAGCCTGGGCCGATCCCTTGGTCACAAATGGGACTCCCGTTTCCCCACCCGCCTGCAACCCAAATTCCAAAGTAACTTTACTCGGTGCCGGGTGACTCATGCCTTGTTTAACCGCATCAAGGACAATCTGGGAATAACCCTGAACCGTACTCACCATCAACGTTTTTAACTTTTCCGTTCGTTCTTTAATATCATCAATATAACCGACCGCTTGCAGTTCGTCCGAATCTTCATCGTCATATTGAATATAGATTGTTTCACCATCCGGGCCGAGAATTTCCGTTATCTTTGTAGACATTGACACTCCTCCTAGAGAATGATGGGACGGCAGGTTTGATGACAGTGAGTGACAGCCAACTTGTGGATTCACTGCCGGAGTTGTCCCGGCGACTCCCAGAAATCCGAATCCCAGGTGCTTCCGCTGTTCTTGTGGCTCTACAATTGTAAATCCATCGGGGCGATTAGACAAAGCCTCCTCCCCATCAAAGCTCCGACAACAAGCGAGTTTGACAAATTATGCAGTTAGACTGACATCTGGCATCAGGGGCAATAACCGAGGGGGATCAATCAATCGCCCCTACGGCGATTGATTGATCCCCCTAAAGTCGGGTTTTAACCGACTCAAAACACCAGCCGCTCAGACGAGCAGTCGGTTTCAATCGACTTAAGTTGTTCGGCGGGGTTTTTAACCCATACGGCTCAAGCTAACTTCTGAAACTCAAAGCTGATAATAATTTGGGGCCAGTTGTCCAGTCCGGGTCTCCTCGGAATGGCGTCCCAAGTGGCCCCTAAAGCTAGAGGCTATATGCTCTCTATGGAGTTGAGTAATCTGTAAAATTTTCTAAAACAATAGACAGAGCCAGCGTTTTAACTGGGAAATATCACCTGCTCATCTAGGCTCCCCAGAGTAAAAAATTGTGATAACTTCAACTAAACTATCCGAAAACTTCCCGGTAATTTTAGAGAAACTTAAGAGTTGATTTGAACCCGATAAATTAAATAAAACTTTTAAAGAGACGGTTTTTATAAAAAGAAAAAGTGCTTAATTAACTCCCCAGGATTATTTGCAATTGATGACCCTAAAACTGTTAAAGAAACCCACTTTGTCTTGTAGGGGTTTATGCGAATGCTTAGAGACTCTAAACCCCGAGGTGTCTTTAACTTCAGGACTTACCCATAAGGGAACTCGAAAAAATAAAATACCCAAAAAACCCGCACCTTCAGGGGTGGGGCTATACGGATTGAGCGCGTTCATGCCCTATCGGGCTATAGCCCGCCTGCGCGGGCTAGTAGAGTGTTGTTAGTTCCTTAACCATCGCATTTGGATGATGTATTTGTTGGAATACCCATAAACCCCATATAGCGACCCTAAATGAATTTGACACTGGATTTACCCCCGAAAGCGTTGGAGTGCGTAAAGCCTACGGCATAGCTCCGATGTGCGGCGTAGCCTGTGCGTGGGGCCCAAACATCTTGCTCGCTATCTCCATGCCAAAATGATTTAGACGCGCTATATATAGCTTTTATGAGGATCATAAGGTCCAACCCTCTAAACAGGGGTTAAAATCCCCAATCCCAAAAATCATTTATAATAATGCCCTTGAGTTGCCACCACATTCCCCGACCATAACGTACAATTGGGCGGTGAACTCCCTGCCGGAACTAAAGTCCCTTCAATCCGAGTTGGTGAAACCATCACCCCCTCAAATTTCATCATGCCACCTTGACAACAAGACCCCGTATAATACATCGTCCAATTGACTTGATTTCCCTCAACCGTCCCCAAGATTTCCGCATCTGGACAAGCATTTTGATTCGCATTAAGAATTCGCCCCGATAATTCTATCCCGCTTTGTTCCAAAGATGTGACCATCCAGTAATTGGGTTGGGTACTCACACTTAAGTCCGTATGTGCAGTCACCTCAATGGCAAGTCTCCATTGTCCAGTCAGAGGACCTACATTGTTTTGGCTGATTTGGATTGGCTGCTGTGGCGGCAAGGGTTTCAGCCCTACATCTCGGGCATCCGCACTCAGGATACCGGCAACAAACAGGAATCCCAAACTTGAAAAAACGCCAATGGATTTTAATGAATTTAATCTCACAATCATTCTCCGAGAACACCAAAATTGATAGGTTCACCCTATGGGAGTTCTCGGGGAGGCGGATTTTTTTTGACCTGATGTGAACTTTTATTAAAAAAACTGGTGTTTTAGCCCTATTTACGATATGTTCCCCCATGTTGGGTACTCGGTACTTGCTCTCCCTTGTACCAAGTAAACCCGCGCACGGAACGACTGGCCCGAATACCCATTTTGTAATATTCGGCAAGGGCGCGATGAAAGGCGGTGGATTGTTTCCGAATCCCAGGATTTTTGACAGCGACAAATTGGCAGACAAATAGGGTGAACCCTAACCAGGAAAAGGTCACTTTGTCATAAACAATCTGATTTTTGAGTTTATCCCCTGTGGAGGGTTTCTGTTCCGGATAACTGCCATCTGCGTTCAAATTTTCAAATTGCTCTTTTAGCAGTCCGGTTGCGGTTCTCCATTTCTTTACCGGAACGACATAATAGGGTTGTAATGACCATTCAATGGGTGCATTAACTTCTTCTTCGAGGGTTTTTGAAAACAATTCCCAGGGGGTGACAAAGGGATAGGGCGCTTTAAACCCGGGGGACAACAATTTATGCCAGAAGGGTAAAACTTGGAAGAATTTGGGATGCTTCTGCATCTGTTGATAAATTGCCTGATGCCATGTTTGTAGATAGGGATGAGCAATTTTAATCAGTTGCCATTGTTCTTTATAGAGATTAACTCTTGAGTTAATTAAGTCATGTTTATGTGGGGAAATTTTGTCATAATCTAAGGCATCAGCAATGGGGTCGCCCAATAATCGCCCGCTAAATTTCGCCCGCCAACAATCGGCAATCATCTGCTGATTGGTCCTGATGTTATGCCATTCTGCCTGTTGTTGCGGGGTTTGACACTGTTCTAACAGGCGATCGCTGGGTAAACTCGCGATTAACTGGGCAATTTTCTCCCCTTCATCCGGGGTCATGGGATTCATGCTGTTGACCTCAATCGCAGGTTTTCCCGTTAATTATACCTAAATCTCCCCCAAGTTACCCCATTTTATGGTTAAGTGAGGGGTGAGACACCTCATCCCCCCCTGCCTTAATTCCCCGTAAACCGCGAAATATCTTTGCTAATTATACCAGAGTGGGGATTTTTTGCAAGGACGCCGATCGCCTAAATGTTGCAAATATCTCACTCCCATTCGGGGTGAGCGATCGCTGCATTATGTCCCCAAACGAGCGAAAATATAAATATAGCATTAGAGGAGACAACTCCCATGAAAGCCACCCTTTTAAAAATCGCTGCACTCTCAATCACCCTCCTATCTGCCACCCCTGCCTTTGCCCAAAATCCCGCGCATCTCAACCAATTAATCGAAACCAATCTCTGCGCCGCTTGTAACCTCGCTGGTGCCGACTTAAGTGGAGCCCATCTGATTGGTGCCGACTTGCGAAATGCGGACCTCTCTGGTGCTAATCTCCAAGATGTTAACCTCGAAGGTGCCGACTTAACCGGCGCAAATTTGCAAGGGGCCAATCTTCAAGGGGCCTTTATCAACAGCGCCACCTTAACCCGAACCAATCTCGAAGGAGTCAATCTCACCGATGCCAATCTCTCCTTTGCCGATTTATCCGATGCTGACTTAACTGCTGCCAATTTGTCCAATATTAACTTAGTCGGTGCCAATCTCCAGGATACGGTCATGCCCAAAGAGATGTTAGGATTAGTTCAATAAATGGGAATGATGGTAATAGACCTCAACAATAGCTGCGGTTTGTCGCTCCCAATTATCCCCATGCCGCAGTTATTCGGACCCCGATTCTCCACTGGATGCGGAGTTCCAACAGACTAAGCGCGATCGCCTCTGAAGTTGCGATCGCGCTTTACACGACTTTTATTTATTCTTTTATATTTCTCAACACAATAAGCCGTTTTTGAGCTATTCAGCTCCTCCCATCAATTTCTTGAGGGAAGTTAGACCTTTCTTTACCCGCCGAGAAACCGTCACCGAACTAATCCCCATCCGTTCCGCTGTTTCTTTCTGGGTCAAATCATGCAGGAATACGAACTCTAAAACCTTGCGAGTCCCATCCTCTAATTTTCCAAGGGCCAATTGCAGGCGAATTTGGTCTTCCTGCGCTAACTGGAAACTGCGATACCCGGCATCCGGCACTAATTCCCCAAGGGATGCTGCACCTTCTTCATCATCCTGGACTGGAGCATCCAAACTCAGGGGAGCTCGGTTGCGACAGGCGAGTTTGATTTCTTGCCATTCTATAACAGAAATTTTTAAGGCAGATGCCACTTCCACATCGGAGGGATGGCGATTTAGACTTTCTTGCAGTTTCTGGATTTCCTTGGTTGCCTGTCGTTGCAGGGTTAACCAATGGCGCGGAATCCGCACTGAGGGACTTTTATCCCGTAAATAGTGTTGAATTTCCCCACGAATGTAGGGAACCGCAAAGGAACTGAATGCGTGTCCCTTGGACATATCAAACCGTTCGATCGCCCGAATCAAGCCCAAACAGCCCACTTGCAGGAGGTCGTCATAAGTTTCCGTACACTGTTGCATCCAGTGATGGACTTCTTTGCGAACTAGCCCAACATTCAGTTGGACAATGCGATTCCGCAGATGGGTTGTGGGAGAGGTTTGGTATTCCCGCAGGAGTTCCAAACTCTCGCTCTTGAGTTCTTTGTTGACTGTTGTAAGCATTTTGACACCCCGGTAGGTTGCTCCCTAGCCTAGTATCTTACAGGTTGGTGGTAGCCGCAGTGATCTCTAACACAGAGTTTTTACCGAATTGATGACCTCGCCTTATTTTGGCTCCCCCTTAGTTCTACCTAAACCTCAGAAAATCCGAGGGGTTGGGAGGGCAGAAATCAGGGAATTTTCAAGAGGCGGAAGAACTGAGGTTGACACTCCCCGGTCTAAAGACACGGGGATTCTTTAGAAGGCAGTCGTAAGACTGCTAAACCCTACTCAGCCGTAGCCTTTCGGCAATCAAGGCGGTGCCAATTGCCGCTATTCTCTCTGCCCGAAGGCATTGAGCCT
>NZ_JAMXOT010000255.1 GCF_024220515.1 Oscillatoria sp. HE19RPO | reverse complement strand
AACAAATAAATCATCCTTGCTTTGATGCGATCGCACCTAACAAGGCTCTTTTAGCCCGCGCAGGCACCGCTTTGTCCGTGTAGCCCCACCCTTCAGGGTGCGGGTTTTTTGAAGGTTTTATTTTTTGGAGTTCCCTTAGGAATGAAAATTTAATAACACAACCAAGGTATAATAAACAAATGAGTGAATATAACGATTCGGTGGACTCATTATCGGTATTCTCTAAAAGCCGATGGCGGCCCCCGTTGGGAGAGGGGCTTGGGGTGAGGGCTGTGCCGTATATTCATGAGAACCGCTATATCAATGTACTTGATATTTCATTTTTAGGGTCAAAACTTATCCTTATTTGATGTCAACCTTGTTTCTTGTGCTGATAATTGGTGAATTGGTCTCAGTCATTTTCTTCAGGTAAATTTATGTGTTACTCTTCTGAAGTTACTGCTCCGATGCGGAAATTTTATCAATCTTTGTCCGAAAAAGAGCGGCAAAGATATGCAGCAATAGAAGCCCCCAAACTAGGGAATGGTGGAATTAGTTACATATCCCAAATTTTGACAGCAGACAGAAATACAATAGCATAAGGCATTAAGGAATTAAAAAGTGAATCAGACAATACTTTTAATCAACACATAATTCGTCGAAAAGGAGGAGGAAGAAAAACTAGCGAGTCTCTCATATCTGGGTTGGATGAAACTTTTTTAGAAGTCTTAAAAATTCATACAGCAGGCAGCCCAATGGATGAAAAAATTAAATGGACTAATCTCACGCAACAAGAAATAGTTGAAGGGCTGAAAGTTCATGGCATAACAGTCAGCGTAACCGTTGTTGAAAAACTATTTAAAAAGCACGGATATGTAAAACGTCAAGCTCAAAAAAACCAGACAACAGGAATAACAAAGAATCGTAACGAACAATTTAAAAATCTTGCCAAAATCACTGAAGAGTATGAGTTGCAGGGAAATATTATCATTAGTATGGATACCAAAAAAAAGGAATTTATTGGAAATTTATATCCATCAGGAACTCTTTATGCCACCGAAACCGTTACCACGTTTGACCATGACTTCTTCAGTTTGGCTGATGGCAAAATAGTGCCTTATGGAATTTATGATGTGCAAAATAACCGAGGATATCTAACTCTAGGCACAAGTAAAAATACGAGTGAATTTGCTTGTGAAGCAATTAAACTATGGTGGATAAATTACGGAATGTCTCTCTACCCTCAAGCCCATTCGATTTTGATTAAATGTGATGATGAAGGTGGTAGTAATAATTCCAATTATTATATCTTCAAATCAGACCTGCAAAAATTAGTTAATGAGCTAAACATGGAAATTAACATAGCACATTATCCTCCTTACACATCCAAGTACAATCCAATTGAGCATCGCTTATTTTTTCAGGTAGCGAGAGCTTGTCAAGGAGTGATTTTTCCCAGCATTGAGTTAGTCAAAGAACTCATGGAAAAACCCCACACAAAAACTGGACTTTCTGTGGTAGTAAATGTACTCGATAAAGTTTATAAAACTGGTCGAAAAGTAGTTGAAGGATTTAAGGAGACCCTGAAAATTATTTTTGATGAATATTTGCCAAAATGGAATTACCGTGGTGTTCCGAAAATTGAGTAGATAGTGAAGTTATTAAATTTTCATTCCTTAGTTTTTTTGAATTTAAAACTCAATTAATATGCCCCAATTTTTTGGAAAACTACCGACGACAGAACAGCCTTGGACCAGCCTCCAGTCTGTGCAAGCGGTCAAGGAACTTGAAAACCACATTTACTTCAATTGTGGGAGTCAAACCCTGGTCATCAACGCAGTCGCACCGAATCTCATCCGGGTGCGAATGTCCCCAACGGGAGTCGTTTCGCCCCCGCGATCGTGGGCCGTAACACAGGAGGAGAATTGGCCTGATGTGGCGTTAACAGTCCAGCAACATCCCGACTCTACAGAAATCATCACGGACCGGATGCGGGTGGCAGTCGCTCACAATCCCTGTCGCCTCACTTGTTTTAACCCTCACGACCAACCCTTTGCCCAAGATATCGAATCGGGAATAAGCTGGCGACAAGGGGCAGTTGCCAACTGGAAAAAAATCGAAGTGGGGGAACATTTCTATGGGTTCGGAGAACGCACGGGACTGTTAGATCAGCGATCGCAAGTCCGAACCAACTGGACCACCGATGCCCTAGATTATGATATCCTCACCGATGAAATGTATCAGGCCATTCCCTTCTTCATGGCCCTGCGTCCCGGCCTCGGCTATGGCATCTTTTTCAACACCACCTTTTGGAGTCAATTTGATTTAGGTGCATCCCAACCCGGGGTTTGGAGTATGGAAACCCGAGGCGGTGAGCTGGACTATTATATCATCTATGGTCCTGAACCCGCAGAAATTCTGGCAACTTATACTCAGCTTACCGGGCGGATGCCGATGCCGCCCAAATGGGCGCTGGGTTATCACCAATGCCGCTGGAGTTACGACTCAGAAACCGAAGTGCGAGAGTTGGCCCAAACCTTTCGCGATCGCCGAATTCCCTGCGATGTCATCCACTTAGATATCGACTATATGCGCGGATATCGCGTCTTTACCTGGAGTCCGAAACGCTTCCGGGATCCGGCTCAACTGATTGCCGAGTTGCGTGAGAATGGGTTCCAAACCGTCACCATTATCGATCCGGGGGTGAAATATGAACCGGAGGGAGATTACCCCGTATTCGATGAAGGCAAAGACGGCGACTATTTCGTTCGCAACCCCGATGGATCAATCTTTCACGGGTATGTGTGGCCGGATAAAGCAGTGTTCCCGGATTTTTTAAACCCTGATGTTCAACAGTGGTGGGGAGACTGGCACAAAACCCTCACAGATATCGGCGTGGCGGGAATTTGGAATGACATGAACGAACCGGCGATCGAAAACCGTCCCTTTGGAGATGACGGCCATAAAATTTGGTTTCCCTTAGATGCATTACAAGGACCGCCAGAAGACCGCGCCACCCATTTAGAAGTGCATAATCTCTATGGTCAGATGATGGCGAAATCCTGCTATCAAGGGTTGCGACAACATCGACCGAATCAGCGATCGTTTGTGCTAACGCGATCGGGATTTGCCGGAATCCAACGCTGGTCCTCCGTCTGGATGGGGGATAATCAATCCCTCTGGGAACATTTAGAAATGTCCCTGCCGATGTTATGTAATATGGGCTTATCCGGCGTCGCCTTTGTCGGCTGTGATATCGGCGGATTTGCTGGCAATGCCACCGCTGAACTGTTTGCCCGATGGATGCAAGTGGGAATGCTTTATCCCTTGATGCGGGCGCATTCAGCGTTAAATACAGCCCGTCATGAACCTTGGGTATTTGGCGATCGCGTGGAACGGATCTGCCGCGACTACATCGAACTACGCTATCAATTGCTTCCCTACTTATATAGCTTATTCTGGGAATCCGCCACCACCGGAGCACCAATTTTACGGCCTTTACTGTATCATTTTCCCAATGAACCCCAAACCTATCAAATTCACGACCAAGTGATGCTCGGTCCCTCCCTAATGGCCGCCCCAGTGTATCGTCCCGGCGTCCAATGTCGGGCAGTTTATTTGCCTTCCGGGGTTTGGTATAATTGGTGGACTGGAGAGCAACACCAAGGACCGGGATATATTTTAGCCGATGCACCCTTGGAACGAATGCCGATGTTTGTTCCTGCCGGGGCGATTATACCAATGGGTCCAGTGATGCAATATACCGACGAACGTCCTCTGGATTCTCTCACAGTGCGAGTCTGGCCAGTAACAGGTTTGGAAACCTTGCACAAAACCTTTGTCCTCTATGAAGATGATGGTCAGAGTTTAGACTATGAAACCGGCAGTCAGGGGATGACCACCTATACATTACAGCAATCTGCACGAGAACTGGTCTTCAATATCTCCGCCCGCACAGGAAATTGGACCCCACCCCCCCGAGAGGTAGTGATTGAGGTTCTCGGATTTGGGGAACAGCGCTTTATGGATGACGGAGGCGATCGGCAGTTACGATTCCTACTCTAACAGCACCTCCGGTCCCCTCCCCTTAGCAAGGGGAAGACTAAAGTGAGCTTCTTCCCTCCGGTCCCCTCCCCTTGGCAAGCTATGCTTTACTCGCATCTTTCTTAACAATTGATGAACGTTCGCTCAACCCTTATGCCCCTCTAGTTACCTCTTGTCACCCTTCAGGTGGCTGGCGTATAAACACTATATGAGTTGATTGGGGTGAAGCCAATGGCAAAAACCCTTGACTGGTATGGCTATAATCCGGTTAAGAACTAGGTTTTTCACCCCCTGATTCTTTTAAGGGGGGTATCGAGCCCGAGTGCAGTATGAGCCAAGTTTGTGCAATATCATCCAGTCGCCTAAAACCTCGCCAAATTGTTTTGACACCAGGTTCTCCATCCCCTTTACGTCCTAAAAATCCGCCCAGTTTAGCAATCCATCTAAGGCATTGATTAACCGTGGGCATCTGTAAAGGGGGTTCGGTTACAACATGGATATAGCAGTAAAGTGCCTGCCACTGATATGGTTCAAGAACCAGCTCAACCGGCTCCTCCGGCTGAATCCGATTCACGTAAGTGAGCCATAACAAGCGCCAAGCCACAATGTTGTAGGTAGCCAGAGCCTTAGAGAGCCTGTCTGCTGTTTTTAACTGCAATTTTTCCAGAGCACACCCACTTTTAAGAATGTAATGATACCGCTCAATTAACCATCTATAACTGTACCAAAATAGGATTTGTAAGGCATCATTCAACCCAGTGATTGGCAAAGTAGTCAGCAATAACCAACTGATGGGTTCAACATCAGGAGGAGGATTTTCTTCTTCAGCCAAGAGCAGTTGCATTTTAATGGGCTTTAAGTTTTTATCCTTCTTCCCACGTTTTTTGGGGGGTGTGAGTAAGACAGAAGTCGCCCGGATAGTCAAAATAGCTTCGCGGGCTGCTCGCTTTGGAGTAGCCTGGAGTTCCAGGACTTTCTGGCCGAGGGGGTCGGTTCTACGGATGGTATCTTGCAGCAGGATTTCTTCTTCATTTTCGCCATGCTCACCAGCTACTACTCGATTATGGCGAGCCCGAATTAAGAGTTCGGAGTTAGGGGGTCTTGGGGTATTGAATAGGTCGTAAATGTCCGCCTCTTGATCCGCCACGGTCACAATAGTAGTGGCGGGGTCAAACTCAGCATAAGTGTTAGTAGATGTCAAGGCGGTTATCCACTTCTGACTTTCTTTATCTAAGGTCAGTTTTTTGTGACGCAAATGTTTTTTCCCTAAATATTTTAGGTCTGTTGAACCACACTGATTTAGTTAAAATACCCAAGGGTATTCCTGCGTTACTTACACATAATGTCGTATGAACTTTGAGACCTCGACTTGACGGACAATCTAAATAACCCAGTTCTTGAGTCGAGGGGTGATGAGTCAAATTCAATTCAGTTGTATCCTGAATTGCTAAAATAAGTGACTCTTTTTTGATTCTTTCTATTGTACTCAAGGCATGAGCGTCTCTAATATCTGA
>NZ_JAMXOT010000254.1 GCF_024220515.1 Oscillatoria sp. HE19RPO | reverse complement strand
GGAAGAAATGGGCCTCTGGATTAGCCCGTGACGGACACAGATTGGGCTGAAGAGGCGGCGAAGTAGTCTTCGGTGAAGGTGAAGGTTAAGGACTCAGCATGAGCATCGTCGCCCATCGCGATCGCTTCAGCTTCGGCAAAGGCACTGATGCCTTTAACTTCGGCATCTATATCAAATTCTTTGTAGATATCCACATCTTCGTTCACATTGACATCTACATCTTTGTAGATATCGGCATTGAAATCGAAATTGGCGTCGTTTCCGCCCCAGCCGCCAACGACTTGGGTTTCTTGGTTAACAACTTCTAAATGGTTTAAGTCAGAAATAATCATTGGTTTCTCCTGTTTGAATTTATTAGGTTAAATCATTCAATTTAACCCATTTTCTCCATATCGTGTTGCCATTTTGACAAATTCCTGGGAAATTCACGATGAAGATTCACTGTCTTTATTTTAGCCAGTTGCCTCAATTTCGTGTTGCCATTTTGACAAATTCCTAGGAAATTCACGATGAAAATTCACTGTCTTTATCTTAGCCAGTTGCCTCAATTTCGTGTTGCCATTTTGACAAATTCCTAGGAAATTCACGATGAAAATTCACTGTATTTATCTTAGTCAGTTGCCTCAATCTCGTGTTGCCATTTTGACAAATATTGGATAAAAATTCAGATAGTCTATAAAAACTAGCCCTGTCAAGGTGTATTTGTAGGGGCGCAATGCGCAGGCCCTCCGGAGGGCCTGCACATTGCGCCCCTACAAGAAACAATGATTTTTCGTCATTAAATTTATCACCTTGACAGGGCTAGTTTTTACAGACCTATCCCCACCGGATTCTGTATGAGAACCGGATTGGGTATAAAAAAACTGGCAGAGTTCAGGATTTTTAGAACTCCGCCAGTGAAACTATCTAGCGAAAAATAAGCATATTCTAAACAGGAGCTAAAATCATGAGAGACGATCGCAGGTTGCAGCAAACATCCCCCCCCTACTGAAACGAAATAACATTTCCAAGCGCTGTGGACTCAGAAGCATAGAGAGCGGTTGATCCGCCTGTTACCTGGTGGCTTTGATGCTCGACAACTTCTAAATAGGTCAAGTCCTTGATTTTATGATTGCCGTCCTGGGAATTGTTCCCTTTATCCTGTTCTTGATCTGAGTAGTCATCCTTGGTGCGATGGCCGCTTTCCTGACGCCCTTGGCGTTGTTGTTTCATCAACCTGTTGTAGGTGCGGTAGGGAATGTAATGAAGGGGGTTGTAGCCGCCAAAGCGCAGGATCAAGACGCAAGCCCAGGAATACTTACCCGCTAGAATTGCATCCACCACGAGTTCAAATTGCTCTTGGGTCATGATT
Source organism: Oscillatoria sp. HE19RPO (assembly GCF_024220515.1). GTDB lineage: Bacteria > Cyanobacteriota > Cyanobacteriia > Cyanobacteriales > Laspinemataceae > Laspinema. Next base: position 37,515 of record NZ_JAMXOT010000254.1, on the reverse strand, counting down.
TTGTTCAGGTTACGGTTAGAATAATGCATTTGATAAGCCATTTTTATTTCTCCTTTGGGTTAAATTGGGGTTTACTTAAACAAGGTGCTAGAAATTCATGCCACCGTCTTGCAACTTCCGGATCGGATCCAATATCACATCAAGAATCCGACGTTCCCGGATGATGATATCGGCGTTGGCAGTTTGACCGGGCTTAAAATAAATCTTTTCTCCATTTTCTGTCACATAGTTATGAGCGAGGGCAATTTCGATGTTATATACGGATCCTAATTGGGGATCGGCGTTGGCTTGAGGAGAAATAGAGGTCACTTCTCCTGGAATGACGCCATAATCCTGGAAGGAGTAGGCATCAAGTTTCACTTGTACTTCCATTCCCGTCTCGATAAAACCGGCTTCCCGACTGGGGATAATCGCTGAAAGGACGAGGGGTGCATCCTCTGGGGCAATTTGGGCTAGGGTCTGTCCCGGTTGGACGACTTCCCCGGGGTGAGCAATGTTGAGGGCAAGGATGGTGCCATCGACGGGCGCATATAGAAATTGCTGGTTTAACTGAGTTTTGGCACGGGTGAGGTGATTGTGAGTTTGGGCGATGGAACCTTCTAGCTGGGTAACTTCGACTTGCAACTGTTTGATGCGCTGTTGGGACTCAATTTCAAGACGTTGGGCTTCGGCTTGTTTCTGAATCTGTTGTGCCTGTAATTGTGCTAATTCCGATTCCCGTTGCTCAAGCTGGGCTTGGGTGTCGGTAATCCGTTGGCGATGCGATCGCAGGGCTTGTTCGGCTTCAAACAATCGTTCCTGGGCAATGGTTGCCTCGGAGAGTTGCGATCGCACCGCAGCCGTTTGCCGATCGCGCAGGGCTTGTTCGGCTTCAAACATCCGTTCTTGCACCGAAGTCACCTCCGACATTTGTGCCCGCAGTAACGCATTCCGGCGATCGCGTTCGGCTTGTTCGGCATCAAACATCCGCTCTTTGGCTTGGGTTGCCTCGACCATTTCTGCTCGGGTTAAGGCATTCTGGCGATCGCGCAGGGATTGTTCCGCTTGAAACAAATGCTCTCGGGACAAAGCTCCCTCCTCCACCAACGGACTCAGCCGTTCCACCCGTGCCTGCTGTTCAGCCACATCAACCTTGAGTTGCTCAATCAACGCTTGCGTTTTTTGTTGCATCGGTTCGAGCAGTTGCTGCCGTTGCTGCTGGGCGGTGACATCGGTTTCCAGTCGCTCAATCAGTTCCCGAGTCTGATTTTCCATCGGCTTTAAGATCTCACCCCGTTCCCGTTGAGCCTCTATATCCCCTTGCAGTTGCTCCACCAGTTGCTGGGCTTGTCCCGCTAGGGGGGCGAGGGTCTGCCGTCGCGCCTCCAGTTCAGCCGCATCCGCTTGGAGTTGGGTGAGCAAATTTTGGGTGGTGGTGACATTTTTCTCGGCTTGAGCAATCAGGGTTTGATGAGCTTGAGCATCAGCTTTGGCGATCGCCCCTTGGGTTTCTGCTTCCAGCCCGGTATTCTCCATCAGTGCTTGTTTCTGCACCAATTGCAGTTGATAGGTGGCTAACTGCTCTCCCAGGCGATCCACTTCCGTGGCAGCCAGTTGGGTATCCAGTTCGGCAATGACTGTCCCCGCTTGCACTTGATCCCCTTCGGCAACCCCGACTTTGGCAACCTTCCCCATTTCCAGGGGATGAACTTGATAGACATCTCCCTGGGGAATCAGTTCGCCCACTGCCTGACCCACTTCGTTAATCCGCCCGAACCAAGACCAAGCCCCAAATGCTATACAGAATGCCATTCCCCCTAAGAGTAATTGAGTAGGAAAGGAGGCAGGGGGACGATCCAGCAGGTTTTGCATGGCACTCGACCAGTGAGCGCTGCGATCATCGTCGCGATCGGGGCGATCTCGTCCAGTCCGAGGCAGCGCGTCTGACGCTGCCATCCCGCCATAGATGGCATCAGCGCGATCGCCAGCCTTCACCCTCTGTGTCCCTCTATCAACATCACAGGCAGTATCGAGCAAGTGCAAGCTACCCCGGTGACGAGATGACGGTTCTTGACTATTCCTCCCGCTTGGGTGAGTGAAGGGAGAATCGGGTCCGAGATGAAAATTCATGGTCAGCGTTTCCTTTCTGGACTACTTCTCTAGAGATGATTGTCATTATGTAGGCTGATTTGCTGGTGTAAACTCGGGAAGGAACCACGGATTTTTGCTGAATTAACAGCTTTCTCTGAAGACAGGTTGAGCATTGGCTGGGGGAGAGTGAGTTTCCCCTAAATTCTGTGGGAAGGCAACGGGTAATCTTCAAAAGCCGCCTCCGTGAATATACTAAGATATTGAACTCGGCTGTTTTTGCCATTTTGGCAATTTGGTGACCTATTTTACCGAACATTTAAAAAAGACTCCTGAATTGTCCCAGGTTTATGAAGTTTTTAAAGTTTTGATAAAGATTTAAATCGTTACAATCTCCGCATTTTCACGGAGAAACCGAGGCACAAATCCCGGGATTCAGAGAGACAGACGGAAATCGGGAACAGGCAAATCATACCAAATTCGGTTGTTAAAAGTCGCTTTTCTCTTCAGCCTGCGGAGGCAGGCTTCGTCCGTGTAGCCCCAGGCTTGAGCCTGCGGGTTTTTACAGACCTTTGACAACCGGATTCCGTATCATACCCAATTCAGCTATTAAAAGTCGCTTTTCTCTTCAGCCTGCGGAGGCAGGCTTCGTCCGTATAGCCCCAGGCTTGAGCCTGCGGGTTTTTACAGACCTTTGACAACCGGATTCCGTATCATACCCAATTCAGCTATTAAAAGTCGCCTTTCTCTTCAGCCTGCGGAGGCAGGCTTCGTCCGTATAGCCCCAGGCTTGAGCCTGCGGGTTTTTATAGACCTTTGACAACCGGATTCCGTATCATACCCAATTCGGCTATTAAAAGTCGCCTTTCTCTTCAGCCTGCGGAGGCAGGCTTCGTCCGTATAGCCCCAGGCTTCAGCCTGCGGGTTTTTATAGACTGTAATCCAAAACAGGGATTAAAGATCGAGCTGCTGTTGAGCCAGATGATAGTACAACCCGCGCTGCTCCATGAGTTGCTCATGAGTGCCGCGCTCCACGAGAAGTCCGCGATCGAGAACCAGAATACAGTCAGCATTGCGGACTGTCGAGAGTCGGTGGGCAATAATAAAAGTCGTGCGATCGCGGCTAAACCGAGCCAGATTTTGCTGGAACCGGCGTTCCGACTCCGTATCCAACGAACTCGTTGCCTCATCTAGGAGCAAAATTCGGGGATTGCCCAACAATGCCCGGGCGATCGCAATTCGTTGGCGCTGTCCCCCGGAAAGTGAGGAACCACGCTCCCCCACCTTGGTATTGTATCCTAGAGGCATCTCCTGAATAAACGGATGGGCTTCCGCCATTTTTGCCACCTCTATCACGTCATCTAGGGCAAACTCATCGGAGTAAAGGGTGATATTCTCGGAAATTGTCCCCGAAAACAAGAAACAATCTTGCGGCACTACCCCAATCTGACTTCGCAAGGAAGAGGGGGAAACATGACAGATATCGTGACCATCAATAAAGATCCGCCCGCTATTCGGGGAATACAACCGCTGAAGCAAGCTCACCAAGGTACTTTTCCCCGACCCACTCCGCCCGACGATCGCCGTAGTTTGCCCCGCTTTCACCTCAAACGAAATATTCTCCAAAGTATTGCGTTCGTCATCTTCGCTATACCGAAAAGTGACATTTTCTAAGCGCACGTCCCCCCGCAATGGCGGCAACACCATCATGGCACTTCCGGGACTTTCCTCCGGTTCCGTCTCAAAGACATCATTCAGTCTTTCTACAGAAATCAGCACCTCTTGCAGTTGATCCCAGAGGTTTGCCAGGGCTAAAACCGGCGTAATAATCCGGCCTTTCATCATATTAAAGGCCACGAACTGTCCGATGGTGAGGTCCCCTTGAATAATCAGCCGTCCCCCGTACCACAACAAGGCAATACTGCCGACGATACTAATGGTGGAGTTGATCACTTCTAAGCCAATGCCCAGTTTTTGACCCTTAAAGCGGACATTGAGGGCTTCGGTAAAGTAATCTTCCCAGCGCCAGCGCATCTGATACTCTGTGGCGGTAGATTTGAGAGTGGTGACTCCGGTAAACATTTCCACCAGGGAGGAATTCTGATCCGCAGAGGCATTAAAGACTTCCCGAGATACTTTACGCAATAAGGGGGTTGCCAGAAGGGTCAAGAGGATGATGAACGGAATCATTGCCAGCACCAGCAGAGTCAGGCGGGCATTGTAATAGAGCATCAGGCCCAAATATACAAACCCGGTGATGAAATTTAACCAGGCTAGGACCACTTGACCAATCAAAAATTGTTGGATTTTCCGGTTTTCCTGAACTCGCGTGATGATATCCCCCACCCGGCGCGATTCAAAAAACTTCAAGGGGAGCATCATGGCGTGACGGATAAAGCCGCCAATCAGGGTGAGGTCCAAACGGTTGGAAAAATAACTCAGCAGGTATTTCCGCACCGCAGAGAGCCCTTTACTCCAGAGTCCAAAGATGAGTGCACCTAAGCAAAAGAGATTGAGGGCACTGAGGCTTTGTTGGGTGACGACTTGATCCAGAATAATCTGGGTAAATAGGGGTTGAATCAGGCCAAAAATTTGGATGAGAATCGAGAAGGCGATAATTTGTAACGCCAGATTGCGATAAGGCACTAAGGCACTGATAAATCGGCCCAGGGAGCGTTTCTCGGTTTTGGCCTCTTTCAGGCGTTCGGTGGGGTCGAGGACCAGGGCGTAACCTGTCCAGTGGGACAGAAACTCCTGGCGCTTCACCCATTTTTTGCTCTCGGCAGGGTCGGCAACGAGGATGCGATGGGGGGTAACTTTATAGACCACTACATAATGAATGCCCTGCCAATGGGCGATCCAGGGATTTTTGCGCTCGCCTAAACGGTCTAAGGACCCGCGCACGGGCAGGGCATGAAATCCCTGCTTTTCAGCGGCTTTGGCTAATCCTTTGAGGGAGGCTCCCGATCGCCCCACCCCGGCCAAATCTCGCACATAGTTGATGCTAAAGCGTTTACCCCAGTATTGGCCAATCATCACTAAGCAAGCGGCACCACAATCGGAGGAGGATTGCTGTTGGACGTGGGGATATCGCGCCAGCAGGTCTAAAAACCGTCGGTGGGTGGGTTTGGGAAACAGGACTGGGTTCTGACCCGATCGCGGGTCCGATCCATCCGGGCGGCTATTCCCGTTATCCCGACTGGATTGGGGTCCGGTGGCGGGGGTCATGATTGGGGGGGAGGGACGGTGGAGAATGCGGGTGGGCGATCGCCGGTGTCCATTCCCATTCCCATTGCCATTCCCGTTTTCACTGCGATCGCCAGCTAGGACTGGGGCGATCGCCGTGGCAGATTCCCACTGGGCGACTGGAAGTTCAATAATGTCCAATTCCGTTGCCGCAATCCAGTCCGTCGGCGTTTCCTGGGGATATCCCCAACTCGTTCCCGTCGCCTGAATTTGCACATGGGATGCCTCAGTCCCTCCCTGAATCTCTCCATGCCGCAGCCAATAATGACCCTGGGAGGTTGGGGTAACTTCAACCAGGGAGGCATGGGCGGGGATGGATTTTTCTTGGAGATAGGGGAGTAGTTGCCGAATCTGATGACTGGAGAGCGATCGCAATTCGGTGACAGTTTTCAAAAAAAGCTGGCATTGCCGTTGAGTCATTTGTTCACTCAAATAGGCTTGAATCGTCGGTTCTTCCTCCAAAAAAGGCCGCAGTTTGTCTGGGGAAATTCGCGAAACCACGCCATCACTCGCCGCGACGACTCGGTACGGGAGTGGCTTTTGGTCTAACCCTTCATCCCCTCCAAAACTATCCCCTTTCTCCAGGACCATCGCACAAATTTCTCGCTGTCGTTCTGCATCAAAAACCAGCAGCCGAACTCGGCCTTGGTCTATGAAGTAACAATCGCTATGACCGGGCATTTGATTCTCAGCCATTCCGGGATCGGACTCCCCCACGTAGAGGAGTTCATCTCCAATTTGAAACCCCTGGACTTCAAACGCTTTAACCAGTTGAGCCGTAGTCCTTGACTCCCGGCTGGCTGCCGGTAAAATCTGCATCAGCGTGGGTAAATTCTCTAAGGGATGGGCTGACGAAATTCGGGATGATTCATCAGATTTATTTTTTTGAAATATTTCTTTCATAACTAGCAAACCTAAATGAATAGTGGAAGACCCAATCGTGAATAGGTCTTGCTTGTTAAACTTGTTAAAGCTTAAAAGCTTCTCTAAATGATTTAGAAAGTCTATATTTATTTAGGTTGGCCCAATAATAAAATTTATCTTTGTATTGGAGTTTATTAAAATTCTAAGTTGGTTTTCAACATTAGGAGTTGAATAGCCTGAAAAACAAAAAGAATATAGCATTCTAACCTCAAATATCGGATTTACAGAACATTCTGGTTTAGACCTGTTGTCCCCCTGGATGATGGAAAGTTCTGGGCCGACTCTTAGTCGGAAGCAAAAATTTTTGCTTCTCCTGATGGAGGCATCAGGAAAAATATCAGCCCCGTTATTTATAGATAGAGGGGGTTATCACACTCTAGGGATAGGTTGAATTGCTCAAAGTCTTAACGTTGTAAGACGGTTTTACGAGTCAGAAGCGTTCTTTAAAGTTCTGGTTGCTATTTCAACATAGAAGTATTAGCTCTTTAATCTCTCGGAGGGGGTATTAATGGATAAGGGGTTGAGTGCTGTCATCCCTGAAACGATCACTCTTAAGTTAGAGTCTTTGTAAACTTTCAAAGTATCCACCCACTTCTGGAGTTGATCCCCTTCTCAAGGATAAAATTCCCGATGCTCTACCTTGAATAGCTTTTCAACGGTGACCCCCCTGGGTTTTCCGGATGAGATCCAGACCACGATCCGTTAAGGCGGTGCGCGTCCAATCTATTCCTTTAGGTAGAGGGGACCTCGGATTTTTTTCATCAATTCCCCTTACCAGGAATTAGGAATGATGCGCTAGTCCTATAATTTTCATCAAATCTTAATACAGATAACGACCAGTTTATGATAAATTTCATTATCTGATTCCGTAGCCACAATTAGCCCTGAATTTGTAGACTTGGATCACAGAATATCAGACGGAATGCGATCAAGCGCGATTGTATCCTCGTTAACAACAATAGGAAGAAAAGGGGACAATATCCTCGGATCTGCTAACTCGAAAGAGAAGAGAGAAATGGGGGAGAGCGATCGCATTCCTGAACCCAATTATGCTTTTCTTAATGAGGGGTTTAACCCCTGTGAGGTCAAACCCCTCACTTGCTCTGTCAGTTGTCAAGAGGATTCACAAGTTGCCCCTAAATTTAGGGTCAGTCCAAGGTTTAATCGGACTTGTACCGGCTTCGTTTTTTGGGTTGAGTATTTTTACTCTTCACCCTAGGCTGGTTCTGCGAAAGTTGAGCTAGTTGACTTGAAATAAAGGCATCCGGTGACTCAACTGCCTCCGATGCGATCCCCAGGCGGGTGAAGTCTTGCCAGACGGGTTCTGAGAGCAAATTGAGGGCGATCGCGCTATCTCGATCGGCAATGACAGCTATCACTTGCCGCCATGCTTCGCACAAGCTATCCAGTTCCGGGGAATCCGGGGTGAGTTCAGAGAGTTGGGAAAGCGCCTGATTCAAGCTAGGGTCATCCGGAGACATTTGCTGCGATCGCAAGCCCTGACAAGCAATTTTCAGCCAAATCGGAAGCAATTCCAGCCACCCCTGGTCCTGAATCTGCTGTAAGGCGTTTTCTGTCATACCCAACGCACCCCAGATACTTAGAGAGGTGGTGGCAAGGGATTCATCCTGATGGGTAATTGCCTGCTGCCAGAGGGATTCGGCGCGTTGTTGAAGTTGGCTAGAGAGGAACTGATAGGCATCGCTGACGATTTCGGGAAGGGTGACTTGATAGAGACTTTCTCCCTGGGGTAGACAGTCGCCTCCATAAGTTAGCCAATTAGGCGCGCTACAGACATAAATCTGGCGATCGATGACAACTTCTTTGGCGTGAGACTGTTCCAACTCAAGGACTTGTATAGCGGATAATCCTTCTGCTGTTTTCACTGCTGCCAATTGCGTCAGCCATTGGGGACAGGATTTACCCGTGCTCTCTATATCTGTAGAGGCGATTCGCGAATCGCCTCTACAGTCTGATGATTCCTGCGGTATAGTTCCCTGTCCCATGAGAATCCAAACCCCACGTTTGACAAGGCTTTCTAATCCTTGTAACAGGCGAGAATCTATTCCTTGTTCGGGGAATTGAGGCAAATAGATTAAAACCTGATGATTGGCGGTTTTAAGGCTTTCTAAAAATTGGGTGTGAATCTGACTCTCTGGAATTAAAATTACACTGCCGGTTTCCGGGGTATTTTCTTCTGCATTATCCTCATGGGTAGTTGCTGCTGTTCGGACTTTTTCCAGTCTAGCTTCAACTTCTGGATTCTCCGGTGGAAAACTTTCCTGACAAGGGATTTCAAACAACTCCGGTAGGGAAATTTTTCCCTCAGATTGGAGTGTTTCTAGCCAAAGGGTGGCGGATTCTAGTAACTGTTGTCCCCGCCTGAGTTGCAGGGTTAAACGCTGATTGAGAGTATCAAAAATGGCAAACAATGCCACAGATTGCCAGCGGGTTTCCGGCGATTCGGCGATTTGGAAGGCGGTGACTTCTTTGCCGGATTCGGGACTGTGGAATCCCAATCCTTGATGGATGAGACGTTGCTGGACTTCCGTGAGGGTGAGGGAGTCTACGGGTTGGATGCGGCGGTTGAGGGGGAGAAAATCGCCTAAATTGGGGAGGTTTAAGGCGGATTCGCGGAGGGGATTGAGTTCAAAGGTAGTCGCCTCTAATAAAGGATCGGCGATCGCATAGAGGGGGTGACTTTCTGGCGGTTGCGGGACAGACCCTTTTTCATAAAAAGCTCGCCCTTCCGGAGTGAGTTTAAGGGACCCGTCTGGCAAAACATTTAGGGTATTTAATTCCTGGAGATTGCCGGTGGTACTTCTAACAAAAATCGGGTCCAAACCCAAGACTTGGGCGAGTTCAACTTCCGTGGGTTTCGGGGTAATTTCTAGGCTGGCCCGGAGGATAAATTCTTCTAAAACATTGAATTTTCTGGGGGAGGTTACCATCAATTCTATACCCGTTTGTACCAAGGAATACCGGAATTGTCTAGCAGCAATCACCGATAATCCCGGACTGGTTTTTTCCAGCTTTTCCACCGAGGATTGCAGGGAGGAATCAATGGGTTTAGGGGAGGATTCGAGAAACATCAATTAAACCTCCTTGATGACGAACAACATTAGACACTTCAGAATAAATTCGCCCGACTTCCCCATGATGATGGGCAAATAATTGATGACAACCAACGATAACCAGCAATTCCCGGGCGCGAGAAAAGGCCACATTCACCCGTTCCGATTTCTTAGCAAATCCCACTTTTCCTTCTTCATTGTTGCGGACCATACTAACAATAATCACGGACCGTTCCATCCCCTGAAATTGGTCAACAGTTCCAGTTCTAATTTGCAGGGAAGGGAATCGGTTTTCGTCCAAGATTCTCTCTTCAATCCGGTTGAGTTGAGCGCGATAAAAGGTGATAATGCCAATTTCTTTGGGGGGATGACCCTGGGAAATTTTCTCGGACCAAGTGTTTTCCATGTCCTGACAAATTTGCTCGATCGCCTCAATTTCTTTGGGGTTAATAAAGGAGGTTCCTTCTTTGCGTTCGCCAAAGGTGGAGTCTTGGGGCATTTTCACCCAAATCAGGTGTTGGTGTTCCTGGATGATAGCACTATCTAGGTGATGTTTGCGGGCTTGATCCGGGTCTAAAATGCCACATTGGAGACGGCGATTATAAAATTGATTAATCGCGCCCATGATGTTGGGATGCATCCGATATTGAATCGTCAGCATGGTTTTGATAGACTCAGGGGCGGCATCAAATTGGAGTTTAAAGAAGGAGTCTTCTAAAAATTGCAAGGCATCTTTACTGCTGCCCATTTCGATAGCAATATCCTCGATGGTATCATCATTCAACATGGGCGGTAATTGGCATCGGTCCCCTACCAAAACTAACCGTTTCGCTTTGAGGGCAGGAATTAATAATTCCGGTGGCGTGCATTTGCTGACTTCATCGATAATCACTACATCAAATTTATTAAATTCTTCGGAAAAGTCTCGTCGCGCCGCTTGGACACAGGTAATCCCAATCACATTGGCATTGTCGAGATAAATTTGGCGCAATTCATTGCGGTCCTGTTCCGAGGGATGGCGCAGTTTATCAATCCAATCTTGGACTAAGTTTTGATAGCGATCGAGATACTGTTCTTCCTGATTTCCTGCCTGTTCCCAGGTTTCAAACTGGGTTTTGACTTGGTGTAAAAAGGGCAAATCACAGCAGTGTTCCTCAGAGATTTGTGGCAGGCGATCGCGCAGGTTTTCCCAGGTGTTCCGCCACCAGTTGCGGTGCTTGAGTAAGGGTTCTGGCAGATTGGTGGTGAGTTGTTGAGTGATTTCATGCAATTCTAATTCGCACTGTTCGAGTTGCTGTTGCAAGGGTTGCAAATTTTGTTGTTGCTGGGTGAGATAGGCGGTAATTAAGGTCTGAATATGACCTAACACTTCAAAGGGGGCTAAGGCAGCAATGGCGGTTTCTAATTGAGCAATTCGAGACTCCCAGGATTGCACCAGTGTCGCAAATTCCGAGGGTTTTTCCCAAATTAAGGCACGGTTGGCTTGATATCGTTGGACTGGGGTTAAAATTGCGGGGGGTAAATGCGGTTTTTGGCTTAACTCTTGTAACTGAGACAGCGCTTGTTGTAAAGTCTTTTCCCCTTCTTGACGCAATAAATTTAAGGCAGATTGCGATTGTTCGAGTTGAGGTTTTTGGGCGGCAATCCAGTGTTGAATTTGATGCCACTGTTGTCCGATATGGCTTAATCCCTGTTCGGTTTCCGTTTTCAGGGGGAGTAAACATTGACGCGCCTGGGTGACAATTTCATCAATGGTTGTTTGGGCGATTTGTTGCAGGGTCAATTCCACTGCCTGGGTTGTCCAAAGGGTGGCATACTGCTGTTGCTGCTGCTGTAAAACCTGCTGGGTTTTGACGACTAAATTCTGCCGTCCCGATGCCGTCAGTTGGGGATAATTGCCATATCCTGCCGCCAGTTCCCGCCATAAACTGCGATCGCCTGCTGAAAAGACAATCGGGGGCTGATTCAGACTGCGGTGCAAAAATTCATGGAAATAGGAATGATTGCCTTTGGTATTGCGAAAACTGCCCTTAGTTTCATAAGCTAAGGCTTTGAGAAATTGCTCCCAATTCGGCAGTTCCGTCACCGGATGATTGCCATAATTGGGCATAATTGCCACATTCAAGGTTTGGGCAATGGTTAGTAAATTAGGCGGAACCTGAATCAATTTACTGTTAAAGGGTTGACCCGTTTGTACCGCTTGTCTTAAAATGGTATAAACTTGGGCTGGCGCTGTTTCTAACCAAACCCCAACCTCTTTAATTACCCGGTCAATTTCTAACTTCCGAGTTTGTAAATTTTGGAAGCGTTGCTGGAGGGATTTTTGCTTACTCAAGGCTTGTTCATATTCCCCTTGCAGTTGCTGCAATGGGGTGGAATCCGCCCGAAATTGTTGGACGGCAGTTGCAGCAGCAGCGATCGCCTCGGCAGTATCATGCGCTTGCGTGACAACCTCTCTCAATTTAGCCAACTCCGGCGCAACGGTTTCGCAACACCAAGCTGCCAACCCAAATGCACCGCGATCGGGACGAACCCACCCCAATTCCTGAGTTAAAGGTAACGCCACTCGCACAGCATCAATAAAAGTTTTAACCCTACTATCTTCCAGAGTATAGGGGCGAATTTCAGCCAATAACTTCACCACCTCCGGGGATTCCCATTGCACATTTGGCGCAGTTGCTAACAACCCTGCCAACTCCGCACTCACCCGTTTTACCTCGGGATTTTGGTCTTGTGCCGCTTGATACTGCTGTTCCCAAATGGCCCGATTTTCTAGTAAACTCTCCTGACGATCTTTCCAAAACTGGCGATCGCTGGCGAATGCTTCTTCTGCTGCCAAATACAGCTCAAATTCCGCCGCCACCTTCCGCATTTCGTGATAAAATGCTAAATCATTGCGCCGTTTTTCCAAATCCGTCTCACAGTGACTCGCCGTATTTTGTAGCCAAGTCCCGATCGCATTCTCTTCTAAATAGGGTGCACCTTCTTCCTGCACCTTCTCCGCTTTTCCCTTTCGCAACGCCCGGATAACTGGACTATGTACCAATCGACTCAAAGCATTATCCACCGCCAAATTCGCTTGGGATGCGATTAATGTTCGTCCCCCTCGACGCGCCACCTGGTAGCAAATTTCCGCAATTACCGTGGTTTTTCCCGTTCCCGGAGGACCTTGAATTAACACCAAATCTTTGGCAGATAACACCATTTCCACGGCAGCAATTTGGTGTGGATTGGCAGCGGGTAATAATAACTCCGCCCTCTCCAGTTTAACCAACTGTTTGGGAACCCTTGCCTGTCCCGCATCAAAGAAAAATTGGCCTAAAAAGCGATTCTGACTATGACCCTGTTCCAGCCGTTTTAAGGCATTCATTTTATGAGTAATCTGACTCAGTTCCCCAAAGGCTTCAAAGAATAAATAACCCTTGTCTGGCAACTGATAGTAACCCCCCGCCATCAACTCCAGCAAGTCAGCATCCGGCTTAATTCTCAGCAACCGACGTTCCGTATCCACTGAGTCAATTCGCCCTAAAATTCGTCCATCCCGGCCACTTTTTCCCAGGGGAGAACTTTCAAATAGACGAATCTGTTCGCTGCGGGCTTTATAGGTGCGACTCCAGAATTCCCCTGCGGCTAATTCGGTTTCGCTGCTGCCGTCAATGGTTGCCTCGCGACTGTCCAATTCAAAGCTAATTCGGCGCGCATCCGCCCCATAATTATGACCGATAAAGGGGACACAAAACTGCCTGGATTCAGCAATTCGTTTTTCAATTTCTACATAAACCCGCCATGCCTGAAGTTGTTCCTCCGTGGGGATTAAATCTCCCGAAACTGGCAATTTTGCCATACGTTTCAAGGCAGAACGAGGAACGCCTAAATCAGACTGATGATCCGGCAGCAACTGCAGACGACAGAGGACCGTAAACCCATCCCCCCGTCCCCGAGTCATGGGAACAAAAGTTACATCAATTAAGCGTAATCCCCCCCGTCCATCGGGACTAACTACCGCTTTTAAAGATAAGGTTTTGTAGCGCTTTTCCAGCAGGGAAATTCCCGGTTCATCCCGATCGCAAGCGAGGGTGAGTTGCCAACGTTCCTCTCCCGCTTCTTTCCCTGTCCCTAAACGCCGCAAGTAAAAAGAGTGCGATCGCTGTTCTAACAGTTGTGAGAATAACAGTTCCGCGCGATCGCGACGACTGCGAAAATCCTCATCGCGATCGCCGGGTTTCTCCCCTACCAGTTCCCGAATCACATTGGCGATCGCGGTTTTGCCAACCAACCGATACCCCCACTTTGCCTCCTCCTGCTTGGCAGCAGATTTCTCCGAGGGGACTACCGTCGTCACCCACTCCACCCGACTGATAATCTCCGCAGTTACCTGAATCTCGCGCTTGTCCCCTTCGGAACATAAATATAACGACCCTGAGAGTCGAGTTCCTGCGGGGATTCCCTGGGAATTCACCGCCATTTGCAGCAACTGCAACCCCGGAGACAAATACTGCGATCGCACTTGCAACCAATCCAAGTCCGACACCACCTGACAAGACTCACCCAGTTGCAGTTCCCAACCCTTTTCTACCTGGCGATTGGGTTCAATCTCTCCAAACTCCAATCGCCCTGGAATCTCCCAAATTGCGCCTTCCCACTGGACATTTTCCGCGCTGCCGGTTAATCTCACCTGATGCAAAATCGGGGCGGTATTCGCCTCACCCCTCACCGCCACAGCACCTGTTTCACCCCCAACAGTTCGGGCGATCGCCAAATTCTCCAAGCGCACTCCGGCAACCGTCACCACCACCGCAGGCGCATCCACCGCAAACAGCACAGAATCACCGCCACTGCCGCGAATCGTCACTGCGCGGGCGATCGTGAAGGTCCCCTTGTAATCTCCCGGTTTTAAAGAGATTTCATATCCATCCCGGACAATTTCCAGTAATTCAACAAAATTGGTGGGATCTGCTTCAATCGACGGCACAATCACTCCTGATTCATAGTGCAAGAACCCGCAGGCTGAAGCCTGGGGCTATACGGACAAAGCCTGCCTCCGCAGGCTACTGGATAAAAACAACTTTTCATATCTGGATTTTATCTGAAACTGTGGTTTCATTTTACCTAAAATTGTCTCTCCTTACAACATCCCATATTCAGCACTCATCCCCAGGTTTTTCCTGGATTAATAACACAAATCACAAACCCTGTCAAGCCTGATTTTTTCCTGTTATTTTGCTTCATCTTCCCCCTTCTCATCCCTACTATCCTCCGCAGATACTTCCAACTTTTGAGCTAAAATTTCCAAGCGGCGTTCTTCTTTTTTGAGCTTTTCTTCTAACGTTTGCAGTTGGTCTCTCCGGGCTTCTAATTCTAGGGCACGCCGGGACAATTCCTGGCTTTGTAAGGTCAAAGATTGTCGCCATTGTTCAATTTCATCCGCCTGATCCTGTAAAAAAGCTGGGGTTAATCCTTTGGTCAAATATTGTTGAATGAGATTAATCGCCCATTCCGTCGCTTCATTGATACTGCGAATTTGTCCCGTATTGGCAATATCCGCCAACACGAGGATTCCCTCACCAAACGCATTCGCTTCCGTGGTGACAATTGGCTCAGTTTCCGACACCAAAGCCCAGATATCTCCTGATTTCTGACAGGCTAATAATCGCAACCCGGTTTTGCCTAAGAATCCTTTTTTTTGCACCTGAGCTAAGTATATCATCAAAGTCTGCTTGAATGGGTGATGGATGGGAATGGGCGACGACTTACGCAGGAGATCTATCTCTGTAGAGGCGATTCGCGAATCGCCCCTACATTCACAACCACCTAGGGTGGTTGTCGATTATTCACCTCTTAATTGACGCAGGCGATCGCGTAAAATTTCCGCTTGTTTTTCCGCTTCCGCGAGGCTATCTCGCGCCCCTTGAACCACTTCCGGTGGGGCTTTATCCACGAATTTAGAGTTAGATAATCGTCCAGAAATCGATTTGACTTCTCCCTCAATTTTACCCAAACTTTTCTCCAGTTTGGCACAGAGTTGTTCGATATCCACCACTCCCGCCAGAGGCACTAAAACTTGCACAGTTCCTACCACTCCGGCGATGGTTTGTTCCGGTTCTTCGGCTAAAGCAGGGGTAATTGTCAAGTCTGCAACTTTGGCTAAATTTTGGATATAGGATTCCCCTGCCTGGAGAATCTCCCGTTCTTTGGCGCTGTCACTTTGCAAAATTGCCTTGATTTTTGCCCCGGGTTTAATCTCCACCTCAGCGCGTAAATTCCGAATGGTCCGAATCGCACCGATGATTAATTGAAAGTCGGATTCTAATTCACCATTTATCAAATTAGCATCAGTGTCCGGATAGGATTGCAAAGCTAAAGATGCCGTTGATTCTGCTTGGGTTAAAGTATGCCAAATTTCCTCGGTGATATGAGGAACAAACGGATGGAGTAATTTGAGAATTCCCTCTAAAACGAAGGCAAGGGTTTGTTGCGCCACTCGTCGGGAAGCTGCATTTTCTCCCTGTAACCGCGACTTGACTAATTCAATATACCAATCGCAGAAATCACCCCAAATAAACTCATACAAGGTTTTGGCAGCATCTCCTAATCCGTAGGTATCGACTGCCTCACAGGTTTGTTGCACCGTGTGATAATAGCGCGACAAAATCCAGCGATCGCACAGTTCCAACCCCGCAGCATTTTCTCCAGGATTCCCCAACTGTTGCGGCGTCTGTCCCTCCAAATTCATCATCACAAACCGCGCCGCATTCCACAGTTTATTCGTGAAATTTCGCGAAGCTTCCACGGAGGCAGACTCATCCGTTGCCCGATTATATTCCAAGCGAATATCTTGACCCGCGCCAACCACTTCCCGAATTAAGGTATAACGCAGGGAATCGGTCCCATATTTTTCAATCAACAGCAATGGGTCAATCCCATTCCCCGCAGACTTGGACATTTTCTTATTGTTTTCATCCCGGACTAATCCATGAATGTACACATCTTTAAAAGGCATTTTTCCTGTAAAATGTCCCGCCATCATCGTCATCCGCGCCACCCAGAAGAAGATGATATCAAAGCCTGTAACCAGGGTCGTGGTGGGATAATAGCGGTTAAAATCCTCAGTTTTGTCAGGCCATCCTAAAGTAGAAAACGGCCATAATCCAGAGGAAAACCAAGTATCCAAAACATCCGGGTCTTGTTGAATTTGGACGGTTTCTCCAAATTGAGCTTTCAGTTTAGCTGTGGCTTCCTCAGCAGATTTCGCAACAACAAACGGCGTATCATCGGCAATCATGCCCCCAGTTTCACTAATCGCATACCAAGCAGGAATTTGATGTCCCCACCAAAGTTGGCGAGAAATACACCAATCTTTGAGTTTTTCCAACCAATCGCGATAGACTTTCGTCCAGCGATCGGGGACAAACCGAGGGGAATTTTGCTCATCCAGGAACGTCAAGGCGCGACTGGAAAGGGAGTCAATTTTCACAAACCACTGCGTTGAAATCAGGGGTTCTACCGGCACTTTACCGCGATCGCTATAAGGAACCGTATGCTTATACTCCTCCACCTTCACCAGCCGTCCTTCTGCCTCCAACTGCTGCACCACCGCCTTCCTGGCATCCTGGCGATCGCGTCCGGCAAAAGGTCCAGCATTCTCATTTAATGACCCATCTTTATTCATAATGGTAATAAACGGCAAATTGTGCCGCATTCCCATTTCAAAATCATTCGGATCATGAGCCGGAGTTACTTTAACACAACCCGTCCCAAAACTCGGGTCAACAAACTCATCTCCCACAATCGGAATTTCCCGATTCATAATCGGCAGGGTCAACATTTTCCCAATTAACCCTTTGTAGCGATCGTCATTGGGATTAACAGCAACTGCCGTATCGCCTAACATTGTTTCGGGTCGAGTCGTCGCCACCTCCACAAATCCCGAACCATCACTAAGCGGATAGCGAAAGTGCCATAAATGACCATTCACTTCCCGCTGTTCCACCTCCAAATCCGACACCGCAGACTGACTCGCGGGACACCAGTTCACCATATATTTACCGCGATAAATCAGTCCCTCGTCATGCAAGGCGATAAACGCTTCCAGAACCGCTTTCGAGAGTCCTTCATCCATCGTAAACCGTTCGCGAGTCCAATCCACAGAAACACCCAACCGGCGCAACTGATTCGTAATCGTATTACCCGACTCTTCTTTCCACTGCCAAGCGCGTTCCAGGAACTTCTCCCGTCCCACTTGATCCCGCGTTTTGCCATCTTCGCGCAGTTGCCGTTCCAAAATCGTCTGAACCGCAATACTGGCATGATCCGTCCCCGGCAACCACAGGGTATTGCGCCCTTTCATGCGATGATAGCGCACCAGCACGTCAATCAGGGCGCTTTCAAAGGCGTGCCCCATGTGTAAGCTACCCGTAACATTGGGCGGGGGAATCATGATACAGTAAGGCTCTCCCGGGTGATTCGGGTCCGCTTTAAAAACCTGATTTTCTTCCCAAAACGCCTGCCACTTGGCTTCTGTCGTCTTGGGTTCATATTGACTCGGTAAGTTAGGAATGGTGGAAGTCATCGGGAATATAAGGTGAACGGATTACAACTGATCTATCTTACGATTTTGCCACAAGCCTTTGACGGAAACGAACGGAAAATCATCAGGACCCCTCCAAAATCGATGGCAATTGCGGCAGTTCCAGAGGGACCCTGACCCCAAAAGCTGGGGAGAGAGGGCGCTAGGGGAGGAGTTTATGCCATTTCTGAGGGCCCTTAATATGGGCAAAGGGACCGGAAAATTGGCATCAAGCTGGTTTGGGTGGGTCAGGAGTTACGCATATTTTGAGAAATTACCCGAAATGTAGAGGCGATTCGCGAATCGCCTCTACATTTCTCTACAAAACCCGATTCTAATTGTCAGTGACAGGAGGAAAAGCCGCCATCAATTCTTCCAAAGAATCCCCATCTATCAGCATTTCCCCTACCGTTTCTAATTGCTCCCGGTTCAACCGTTGCAAGTTCGCTTCAACCGCTTCCGGTACTTCCCCAAACCGATGTTGGATTTGGCGTTGGATGATTCGTCGTACTACTTCTTGACGTCCTTGTTCCAATCCTTGCTTGAAAATTTCCTGACCCCAAGGGGATTCCAATAATGCCTGGGTGAAAGGATTTAGGATTTTATCCATCATATTTTCCTCCTAATACATAGCTAGAAAAAATCCCCAAGTAGCTGGTTCCGGTGGATCAGGACTTAAGCATATTTTGATAACCTGGGCTAAATGTAGAGGCGATTCGCGAATCGCCTCTACATTTAGGGTTTAACTTTTAAGAGGGTGTAAGTCCTGACTTTTCTACAGAACTTGACTTTAGTTGTCAGTCCCTGTAGGAAAAGCCGCCATCAATTCTTCCAAAGAATTTACATTCATCAGCCTTTCGGCAAACAGTTCTAATTGCTCCCGGTTCAACCGTTGCAAATTAGCTTCCACCGCTTCCGGGACTTCCCCAAACCGACACCGGATTAGGTGTTGGATGAGTTGTCGTGTTTCTTGGCGTCCTTCTTCCACTCCTTGCTGTAAAATGTCTTGACCCCAAGGGGATTCCAATAATGCCTGGGTTGCAAAATTCAAGACTTTATCCACGATATTTTCTCCTAATACATAGCTAGAAAAAATTCCCAACAATCGTTGTAAATCTTCCGACCGTTCTTCCTGTTGTATTCGGACAGCGGCGCGACGTAAGATGGTTTCATTTGCACCCCCTTTCATCACCGTTGCTAAGGGCAGTAGGGCCTTTAGTTCAGGTTGAAAGGCGACCTCGGCATCGATTTCCCAGAGGTTGATCACCTCATAGTCTTGCCTTGCCTCTAGTCCCATAATACTCGATTCATAACGAGTGGGAATGGGGGTGTTCCCGGTTGGCGGAAAAATATTGACCACCACCGGATACACTCGTACATTATATTTTTCTTCTGCCAGTGCCGCATAAGCCCGAATCCGCACCGGCATCCTTGTATCCGGGCGAAATTGGAGTTCGGTTAGGCTAATAAATTCCCCTTCTTCCTCGCTATAGGCTTTGATGAGGATATCGCTATCTCGACTCAGCCATTGAAATTCTGAATCGAGGATGACTTGGGCAACTGTACCGGATGATCGAGTTACCCATTTGACCCATCCATCCGGGGAGAGTCCGATTAATCTTTTGCCACTAATATCTGCTTTTCCCATTGTTTTATGGCGGATATTTATAACTCTAATTATAGTCTAATTTGTCGAAACATTAATATGTTAACATTTGAATATTGTTTTTTGTCGCGAGTTTAAATAACAAATATTTATCTTTTTACACAGAATTTTTAAGGCCCCTAGGTTCCCGCCAACCCTATAATAATTTTTGATACAAATCTTGACGCCAATCAACTAGATAGGCTCTATAATCATGAGGATTAAACCAGGAATCACCTATGGCCTTAATTGATCAGGTTCAACAAGTCTGCGATCGCCTCGCGAACCACGGATGGCGAGAATTACTGTTACAGCATGGA
Organism: Oscillatoria sp. HE19RPO; assembly: GCF_024220515.1. Lineage (GTDB taxonomy): Bacteria > Cyanobacteriota > Cyanobacteriia > Cyanobacteriales > Laspinemataceae > Laspinema. Next base: position 17,673 of record NZ_JAMXOT010000254.1, on the reverse strand, counting down.
TTGGATATCACAGCGGCCAACTTAACAGCGGAATTGGGGAAAATCCTCCCGAACATCAACCGCACTATTCCAGGATTTACGGATTTTGCCGATGAAGGAAATCGGGCGATCGCACCGGGTCATCCCGCCCGGAGTTTACTCTATCATGCCTTAGCTTCGGCGACAGTCGTTACCGGGGCTGAGGACAGCGAATTAACCGCCTTTCCCACCCTGGCTGAGATTGAGGCAGTGGAAAACTACGTCTATGGCGTCCAACCCCCCTCGTTGGCCGAATTACGGGTTAAGGCAAATTATGCACCCTTGGCGATCGCCGTCTTTACCTCCGAATACCGTCCCGCCTCGGACACTCCCCACCAGAAACACGCGGATTTGTGCTTTTCCCGGACTGGGGTCGCCCGAGTGGGAACGGCAGAACCCCTGTATGACAGCAAAAATCGCGGCTTTTTACCCTTTGTAGAAGGCGACTCCCAAGCCATGCGGGTGATTCCCGCCCGGTATAGTGCCTATATTGCCGTCATCCGTCGAGGCGATCGCCCGGGATACAAGCCGATGCGGGTGCGCGATGGAGACGATCGCAGGTTGTTCTGGTTTCCCTTACACAAACTGTTTACCGGCAATGAATGTATCCGTGATTTTAATTTAACCCTCAACCTAGAAGCTAATCATATCAACGAAAAACTCCGGCGCATCCATCTCCAACTACAAAGCCAAGGGTATGACACCGGCTGGAGTGAACCGGATCTCAGCAATCCCCCCTTTATTTTTACCGAAGGTATTGCTGAATTCTCACAAAATCCCAATGATGGCATGGGAACGCTTATCCCCATTGTTCATCCCCTTCTCGTTGAAGCGGCAGAATATCAAGGCAAACCTCTCACTTATCAAGTTCCCCCAAACTATGGCTTAACCCTCTCCTCCAGCTTACTGATTCCCTCCGACAACGAAGCCCGACGCGCCCCGGAATATGTCCACGCCCGTCACCAAGTGCTACCGAATGGGACAGTCACAGACCTGAATGAAAGCCCCAATGTTGCCCGGATCGTTGCCGAAGGAGGATACAATGCCTTACATTACCTCGACTTTACGGCAGATGGCTGGATCGATGCCCTCTGTCCCGAATTAGCGATTCAAATCCCCCGAAGGGTTCCTGCTTATTCCCTCGTCAGCGCCCCGGATTACTTCCCCACCTGCGATCAACGGCAACTGATGGATTGGTGGGAACAATCGGTGCCAGAAGCGGTGAGAAATAGCATTTGGCGAATTCCCCCGGAATCCTTGTCCGATGAGCGAATGCCGCCAAATTTAGCGTTAACCGAGGCTGGATTTCGCCCGGAAGATGCCACCGTAACGGCGATCGTCTCCTTACCCGGAGAACCCTTTGTCAAACAGCGTCCCCTAGACCGTTTCATCCTGAATCGCCAATCTTACCTCCCAGATGCGGCTGCGGGAATCTATGCGCCAGGATGGGATGTGAGCTTTGATCGCACTGACGAAGGCTTAGATTTCCTAGCTGCTTATGGTCTCGGCAGTCCCTTTCCAGAAGATTCTAAACTTTGTGCCGCACTTAGTGCTTTTTGGCCTGCGGTCTCACCTGATGCCGCCCGCACCTTTGAACCGATGCGAAATTGGCCCACGGTTAGCCCTCTGACTGATGCGGAAATCGGGCAAACTGGCGAATTGCCTTGGGATGGGGTTCCGGGACCGCGCCTGGTGCAATTGCCCGATCGCCTGGTGGTGGAATATGAGGCGATCGATCATGTGGATTACGTCACCAATGCTTTACAGGGTAAATTCACCTTAGCCCTCACGGGACAAGTTGATGTGCGAGAATACGAGGCGAGAGTGCTAACAATCGCTTATGTGTATCACGCTTTAGGCATCGAAGAGGAGAAATACTTTCCTCCCGGACAGTCCGAAGGGCAAGACGCTGAGGCATTTGGGCGAATCGTCAATGAAAAATCCAAATGGGGTGTTCTCTCTTTCCGGGAAGTGACTCCAACGGAAACGGAACTAATAGAGGCACAAACCCAGACGAGGCAACGCTTACGGGGGAAAATCTATCGGTTTGAAATGTATCGACATGGCAATATCACCACCCCGGAAGATGTGCGAAAACGCTGGGTAGAAATTCGGGAACGGGTCACCCTGTTTGTGGATGGACTGCGGGTGTTGATGAAACGGGATTCCGGTGTCTGGGAATCGAAAAATGTGCGAGGTTGACGTAGCGATCGCCGGGAGTGGTCCGGGAGGCACTGCTGCCGCCATTGCCCTCGCCCAGCAAGGGTTCCGAGTGGCGATCGCCGAAGCGGAACCCTTCCCTCGCGATCGCCCGGGGGAAACCCTCCACCCCGGCATCGAACCCCTATTACAGCAGTTAGGAGTCGGCAGTCGCCTCTTAACTGCCGGATTCCTGCGCCATCCCGGAAACTGGATACAATGGGAGGGCAATCGCCGGTTTGAACCCTTCGGGTCCGATGAAACCGGACCTTGGCAAGGATTTCAGGCATGGCGGGCAGATTTTGATACAATTTTGCGCGATCGGGCAGTAGAATTAGGAGTCAAAGTCCACCAACCCTGCCGCGCCTTACATCCAATTGTTAGCCAAAACCGAGTGATAGGAATCGCAACCAACCAAGGTGAAATCAAGGCAAAATTTGCAGTCGATGCCACCGGCAGCAGACAATGGTTAGCTAAACAATTAAAGTTAGCAATTCACCCATTTTCTCCCCCCTTAATCGCCCATTATGGCTATGGGGAAGGAGACTGTCCCATACGCGATGATGCACCGGCGATCGTAGCAGGCGATCAAGGATGGATTTGGACCGCCAAAGTCCGTCCCCAACTGTACCAATGGACCCGCCTAGATTTCACCCACCAACCCTTAGAAAAAAACTGGCAACCCCCCGAATTCAAAACTCTAAAACCCTGGAAAAAACCCGCCGTTGCCGATGTCACCTGGAGACAAGTTTCTCCCCCCGCAGGACCCGGTTATTTTCTCGTGGGAGATGCGGCAACTATCCTAGATCCAGCCTCCTCGCATGGCGTCCTCAAAGCAGTCATGTCCGGCATGATGGCCGCCCATTTGATTACCCAACTCTTGCAGGAGAAAGCCTTTGAGGGTCAAGTGATTACCGGATACAGTCAGTGGATGGAGACTTGGTTTCAAAAAGATATCGAAACGTTAAGAAACCTTTACGCCTTACTCTCGAATGCCCCAGATTGGGTAAGATAATAGGGTACAATATAGCCTGGGTTTATTCTGACCAGATTGATTAGAGGAGTGCCAGATTCAATGACTATCACCAACCATTTTATTGACATTGAAACCGAACGGGGAATCAGCATTCACAACCTGAATCCTTACATCAAAGAATTGCTAGAGGCCAATCCGGTTAAAAATGGTTATGTTCTGGTTTTTGCTCGCCATACCACAACCGCTTTATTTATTAACGAGTACGAAGAAAGATTGCTGGATGATATCAAGGTTTACTTGGAAAAATTAGCCCCGCCAGATGCCAAATATCTCCATAACGATTTGCATCTGCGCGTCGTCCCTCCCGATGAACCCATCAACGGACATTCCCATCTGATGGCAATCACCCTCAACAATAGCGAATACATTCCCATCGTGGAGGGAAATTTAGTTTTGGGGACTTGGCAATCGGTGATGTTAATTGATTTAGATGGGCCACGAAAACGTAACCTGCTGATTCAAATTTGCGGGGAATGAGGGGATTTTATCATAAAAATTAGTTATGATCCAGAAGTAGATGCCCTCAGCATAACCTTTCGGGAAACAACGGTCACGACTGAACATCTCGGGGAAGGCATTGCGGCAGATTATGATGCAGAAGGACAGTTAGCTGGGATTGAGATTCTGAATGCGGTTAAGCGCTTTGGGGGACAAGAAACTTTGCATCAAGTCATTCTTGAAGGGATTGGTCCGGGAATGCGAAGTGTTTAAGTGAACCGAATGAGGTGCGATCGCCTCCCTTGGACGAAAGAAATATTGAAGTCTTCGGTTTCTGTTGAGCGATCGCCACTTGATTTGGGTATCATAAGCTAGAGTCTGCGAGAAAACCTATGCCTAGAATTAAACCGCCCTCGTCAATGCCGCCGAAAATTAGTTCCACGCCTCGCAAAAACTGTGAGATGGGGGAACAAGTCGAACTCTCTAAAATGATGACGAAGCGACAGCGGATCCAGCATGAGCTTCAGATGATGAAACAGCGGATGGAGTTGTTGAATTCTCAGTTAAGTCTGTTGGATAGTCAAATTGAGGCGAAGGAACAGGCGATTCAGGAGTTGCGGCAATCTTCTGGAAAGGGTGTGGCGGCTATTTCTGGGGAAATTAAGCCGATTCAGGACCGTTCACCTCGGTCTCAAACTCCCCTTTCTGAACCGATTCATCGGGGGAATTCTAATCCGTTTAAAACGTTTCATCTGGAATATTAAAGTTGGGTGGGAGTGGGGGTGGAATCTCCATCCCCGTTGTTCTATTTTTAACCCTTGTCAAGGGGTCGGGTTAATCCAGGACTGTGATGGAGAAAGATGATAAACCATCCTCGCTGATGAACTCTTCAGGTTCCATTTCTTCTTCTTGTTCTTCTTGTTCAGCCTCTTCTTCCATTGCTTGAATTTTGAGCAACAGTTCCTCTTCCTGAATTTCAAAGTCTTCTTCGGAAATGTCGCCCATGTCGAAGGCGAGTTGTAAGGCTAATAACTGTTTTTGGACATTTTGAATATCATCGAGTTCGCTGGTTGCTCGTTCTAGGAGTTGTTCTCCTAACCAGACGATGCCGCCAAGAGGTCCTGAGATGGGAAAGGTTAATAGTTCAAATAGCATGGAATTATTCCTCTGATTCGAGTTGGGCAAAGGTATAAGGGGCGGTAAAGTTATTATACCGAATTCGCAGGCGATCGCAAAAGGTTTTATCGATCGCCTCTACTGCGTCACTAAACTCCGGTTCCCGGTCCCAAGGAATTAAATAGGCGGCATTATAAATCATTTCTTCGGTCATGGGGTCGCTTTCGATGACTTCTTCCGCTAAGGGATTTAATCCGGTTTGAAATGCCCCAATCACTTCTTGTTTTCTAAACTTTAAGCCGCTTTCTATCATCTGACCGATATTGATGACTTCTTCCATACTCAAGGCTTTACCTAAACTGGCATCGCGCATTTCTTTTAAGCTAGGATTCAAGTCGAGTAATGCCTCTATCTCGCTTTTGCTCTCCCAAAATACTTTGATGCTGACTTCCCGGCGTCCTTCCAATTTCTCAAAAAGGGCTTGAAGTTTCTCCTGATAGGGAGCAATTAAGTCTTGGATTACGCTGTCCCAAGTTTTGACAACTAATCCAAAGCGCAGGGGGAGTAAGGTACGAAATCCGGCAGTCATCGCCTCTTCTAAGACTTTTTCATGGCCTAATAAATTGCGCCTGGAGGTGAGATATTTGGTTTGTTTGGCTTCGGAATAGAGGAAATGGAATCCCTCAATGGTTTGGTTATGAACAGGTTCGCGATCCAGTCCGGCGATCGCCAAGGTGTCTGGCAGGGGTTCTGGCAAAATTCCGTACAGATAAAACCCTAAATTCATGTTAATTTATGTTCTAATTGATTCAACAACAGTTACAGCGGTTGGGAGGTTAAGACTAACCTCAGTTTAGCCTGAATTAAATTCAGGTTAGCTACACCCAAATCTAGGTCACCTTGAACGACAATGCCGACATTTAAGAGTCGGTCTAGTAATTCTAAGATGGACGCTTCTTGACTGGGTTCGCCTGGATAGTAGCTGCCCGGTTTTGGTAACAGGGTTCCCACTTCTCCGAGGTCCAGGTTCAAATCATTGGGGTTAATCTCGAAGATATCGCACAAGCGGAGGATTTCTTCTTCTAGTTTTTGCAAACTCTCAGCAGCAGCATCTAACTCGGTTTCACTGAGCATTTGTTCATCCATGCGACGAATCACTTGTGCTTCCATCAATTGCCGAATCAGTTCGACAAGGGTTAAGACGAGGGAGGCTAACCCCGCTTTACTATTAATGGCGCGACGAGTGGGGAGAATTTCGCTGATTTGGGACGGGTCGGACGGGGTGTCAGCTAATGCCATGAGGGTGCAGTTTTCTTATAAGTTTGACCGGGTTTAAATCTCTCCAACGTTGCCGCTGGGTTCGGGGTTGGTTTCAGGAATGGGGGGACTACTGGTGAGGGCTTTGAGCGATCGCATTTCGGCTTCTAAGACTTGCAGGCGATCGTGCAGTTGGCGGTTTTCTTCGATTAAGTCTTGATTTTTACTGCTCAGATAGGGGTCATTTTCCCACCAATTAATTCCCATTTCTCGCGCTTTATCTACGGAGGCAATTAGTAAGCGAATGCGGATATGGAGTAGCTCGGTTGTGGCAACGGAAATGGAAATATCCCCGGCAATTACTATTCCTTTATCTAAGACTCGTTCGAGGATATCGGCTAAAGTAGAGCCTTGGGTGGAGGTGGCAATGGTGCGATTTGAGTTGGATTTAGCGCTGGAAGGCTGTATCGGGTTAGAAGACACGATGAATTTAACTCAGTAAAGGGATTTAATCAGTTTTGGCTGGAGTTAGCTGCACTCAGCCTGTCCTAAAAGATTAGGTCCAATCCAAGGCAATTCTCGGGTTGGGGTTGATTGCGATCGCCCTACCATCCAATCTATCAGAACAATCCGACCGAATGAATATCCTCTGCTATTTTTCCCGGTTTAACCTGCGATCGCCCACCTAAATCTCAGTTTTTTTACGGGTTAAAGTGACCCCACTTTATTTAGATATTCTAACACGCCAATTCCCTTTAAACCGCTGCATCCTTGCTATCTTTTGTTAAATCTTTAATCCGCCTGACTGTTAATGGTCAAAGGTCTAAACATTATAAATCAAAATCCGTTACACCGCTCATATATTTTCATGAACATTCCTAAAGAAATATTGCGAAATTCCGGGTTCGTAGTAACGACTTCAGTCGTTCCCCCCATTTCTCCATAAGGAATTCAGCCATTTTCAACATCCCATCCCTCTCATTCCCCCTCTCTTGACAAAAATCCCCAAGCATGATTTAAAAATAAGCCCTGGGATAGAGAAAAAGACTTAGAGAGCCTTCCTAGACCCTCCAGGACTCCCAGACCCCTAAAAATCTCTCTTTAAAGTTTTGTTAAATTTGTAATTTCCTTGATAATTGAGGTGGCCGACTGAGGTACGATAACAACAAGTAGATTTCCTCAACAAATCCCCCATCGAATCAGGGTGTGGAACTCCCGGCAAACTGATGAGACGATTTTGCGATCGCCGCTCACCAGAGCCATTGAAAAACACCTTGAGCGGAAGGATGAAACTCAGAGTAACTCTGGGCTAAATCAGCCGACAAGCGGTGGGGGTAATGAGTTAGAAGGGGGTGGAGTTCAACCAAAGGGCAAAACACCGAAAAATGCAGGGAGGGACTGTTGTTTCCGTTCGACTTGTGCAGCTAAAATATCAAGGCGAATGAACCCTGTTCTTCCTCTAAATTTTAGGGTTCAAACCGGAGTAGGAGGGTTCCCTTTTAATCTTGTGTCTGTATTGAAGGGGGAAGCAAGCAGAGAACCATCGCTGACATAAAAACCCAGTCTTTTTATGTTAAATGGACTCAATTAAGTCATTCATCCACCTGAATCAAGGGGTGGGAAAGTCCAAGTTTTTATTTACACTCTGGAGCAATCATCATGGCAGTTGAAAAAGTCAACTCATCTTCCAGTCTAGCCGAAGTCATCGATCGCATTTTAGATAAAGGCGTCGTGATCGATCTGTGGGTCCGTGTATCCCTAGTGGGCATCGAACTACTGGCGATCGAAGCTAGAATTGTCATCGCCTCGGTGGAAACCTATTTGAAATATGCGGAAGCGGTAGGGCTGACTTCCCAAGCGGCTGTCCCTGCGGCTTAATCCATTGTAGTGGATCGAAAATAGCGATCGCAAGGGAGATCTAACCTGCTGCCTGCCTAAAAAGCAGCAGGTATTTCCCATATATTAAAACAGGAAAATTCACCGGAAAGGGAAAGCCAGACTCGGCCATATCTTGAACATTTTGCCCATAATTTAAGTGGGATTATACCCGGAGGAAAAGTCGTGTCTTTGCGAGAACAATGGAACGCTGCTAGGGTGCAACGTCAGCAGGAAATTCAACTTCGGCAACAACAGATCCTAGAACAGCGCTATGAGACTCAAATCAAACTAGAAGAAATTGCCGCCCATCGAGTCGAAATGGCAGCGGAAGTCAGCCAAGGGTTGCAGGACTTTTATGCCAACTTAAAAGCCGATATTGCCGCTTTTCGAGAAGAAACGCGATCGCAACAGGAACAAATGTGGGCTGCCGAAAAACAGCAGCGGAGTGCTTATGTAACCAACCTGCAATCGTATGTTTGGGGGACAGCGCCTACCCCAATTAAACCTCGTCCCAAACCCAGTGGAGTTTCCCTGAATTCCCCTAAGCGCTAACTCAACGGACGTGATGCAAAGAGGTTATTTGTGACCACAGTTTTACAAGCCACTTCCCAGAATTTTGTCGATACACCGGCCATTCATCGTCTGACCAAACGCGCCTTGCGCTATCTCCATGCGGGATTTTCCATCCACCTGCGCGGTCCTGCTGGCACCGGCAAAACCACCTTAGCCATTCATCTAGCCAATCTGTTAGAACGTCCAATTGTTTTAATGTTTGGGGATGATGAATACAAATCATCCGACTTGATTGGCAACCAACGAGGATACAACCGTAAAAAAGTCGTGGACAACTTTATTCACAACGTGATTAAAGTCGAAGATGAATATCGTCAATCCTGGTCAGATGCAAGGTTAACCACCGCCTGCCGCGAGGGATTTACCCTCATTTATGACGAATTTAATCGATCGCGTCCCGAGGTGAATAATGTGCTGCTATCAGTTTTAGAAGAAAAACTGTTAGTGCTGCCAACCAGTGCACAACAACCGGAATATATTCGGGCGCATCCCCAGTTTCGTGTGATTTTCACCTCCAATCCCGAGGAATATTGCGGAGTCCATGAAACTCAGGATGCCTTAATGGATCGGTTGATTACCCTGGATATTCCCGAACCCGACGAACTGACTCAACAAGAAATTGTTGTCCAAAAATCGGGATTAACCCGAGGGGATGCGGCAATGATTGTGCATTTGGTCAAGACCTTTCGAGAACGGAGTACGACTCATGAAAAATCCTCGGGTTTACGCGCTTGTTTAATTGTTGCCACAGTCTGCCACCAAAATAATATTCCCGTCTTGCCAACCAGTGCCGACTTTCGAGAAATTTGTAGCGATATTTTGCTCTCGCGGGCAAAAATCCCTCATGCAGAGGGCCTCACCATTCTTGGACAACTGTTTAAAGAAGTCCTAGCGGCAGACAAACGTTCGGCTCCTGCGGAGGTTTTAACTCATGGTAAATTAGGCTAGATTCGCTGGGAAGAATATTGCGGTTCTCGGACTCATGAGGTACAGAAATTTAGAGCAGAGGAATGCAAGCATCTTGATCCCTAGAATCAAGAGCGATCAAGATGTTTGTGCTGACGCACACGCTCCGCTAACACACTCCTAAATGGGAACCGCTATCATATCGCCAGTCGAATTTAGCCTAAATGCCGATCGCTCAATTAGCAGCTACAAATCCCCCAAGATGATTTTCAACGAATCTGTTGCCATTCCCCCCACCGCCAAAGAAGTTGACCTCGGCTATTCTTATCCCGAAATTACCTTATTTAATGGGACTAGCGATTGGATTGAAATTCCCTATTTCAGAGATTTTAATCTCCGTCAATTTACGGTAGAACTGTGGGTAGACTATCAAGGTGGAATCGGCTATCGCGCAATTTTAACCTCAGTTTGTAGTTCTGTTCAAGAGGGAAGAAGGGGCTATCTTTTTTGTGTGAATCCCGCCGGAAATTGGCAGTTTTGGGTGGGTAGCGGTCAACCAGATGCGCCTTGGGTGATGCTGACTGGACCGAGAGCTACAAAAGGGGTCTGGACACATTTAGCGGGAATTTATGATGAACCGTCGCAAACGGTTTCTTTCTATATTAATGGCAGTTTAGTAGCGCAACGAACCGGAATTCCCTTTCATCCGAATGAGCGCAATTCCCTGCGGGTGGGGGCGGGGGCCACGGAACAAAGTGGGGCGAGTCCTTGTTTTTTTCAGGGACGGATTACGCAAATTAGAATTTGGAATAGTCCGTTAGTTGCTGCGGATATTGCTACTGTAGCGAGTCAGGATTTAGGGGGCGATCGGCCAACTCTAACTCCCTCCATTGTTCCCTCTCCTTCCTCCGGAGTAGAACCTTCCCCAATTCCCCCAGAAACCAACACCGAACCGAATATTTTATTAGAAGAACCTCCCCCAGAGATTGAAGAAGAATCAATCAGCAATGTAGGGGCGATTCGCGAATCGCCAGTCGAGAGCGAACCGAATATTTTATTAGAAGAACCTCCCCCAGAGATTGAAGAATCAATCAGCAATGTAGGGGCGATTCGCGAATCGCCAGTCGAGATAGAACCGAATATTTTATTAGAAGAACCTCCCCCAGAGATTGAAGAAGAATCAATCGACAATGTAGGGGCGATTCGCGAATCGCCAGTCGAGATAGAACCGAATATTTTATTAGAAGAACCACCCCCAGAGATTGAAGAAGAATCAATCAGCAATGTAGGGGCGATTCGCGAATCGCCAGTCCAGAGCGAACCGAATATTTTATTAGAAGAACCTCCCCCAGAGATTGAAGAAGAATCAATCGACAATGTAGGGGCGATTCGCGAATCGCCAGTCGAGATAAAACCGAATATTTTATTAGAAGAACCTCCCCCAGAGATTGAAGAATCAATCAGCAATGTAGGGGCGATTCGCGAATCGCCAGTCCAGATAGAACCGGAACCGGAAGATATCCCTTCCGAGAAATCCTTCCAGTCTGCTTTAATGTTTAATGGTATTAATAACAATGTACAAGTTAAAACGCCCTTTAAAAATAACCGGACTTTCACCCTATCTCTATGGGTTAAACCCGCATTGTTAGATCGGGGTTGGTGTGGGTTGTTCAGTAATGATTCCGGAGAGAATTTACCTCCCCTGCAACTCGGAATTGCCCCGAAAGGGGGATTGTATTACGATTCCTTTGATGCAGAGGGAACTTGTCGATATCATGATACCCTTGACGGATTCTTTGAAAGCACCGATCGCTGGGTACAGATTGCCTGGGTGAAAGTGGGAACAGAATATCGGTTTTATCGCAATGGCGAATTATATGCCATCCAACCGGCACCCGATCGCTTTTATTTGCGTCAATCCCAAGCGCTAATTGGCATGGGAGAAAAGGGGTTTGCCGGGGCAATTCGGGATGTGAGAGTCTGGAAAATTGCCCGAACTGCTGCGGAAATTCGCCATGACTTGCATCGTCCTTTAACCGGCGAGGAACCGGGATTATGCCATTACTGGGCATTCAATGACGGCAATGGCGCGATCGCCTCCGATGGAGCAAAATGCGCTAACCGAGGGAAAATCATCGGTGCCACCTGGGGACAAGGTAACCCCCCTGGAAAGGGTGATACTTCCTCAGAGGGAGAATTTCGGCCCGTGTTATGCTTCGCTAGTGAGAGGAACTATATCGAAGTCGAAGACCCTTTCGAGAATGATACCACCTTTACGATTTCCCTGTGGTTGAAATTGTCTAATGTAGGTCCAAACCCTTATGGAATCATGGGAAAACGCTGGTGGCCCTCTGCCTTCAAACCGGAACTCTGGGGGGTTGAGTATCAACAAACGTTATACTATCATACCATTGATCCATCTTCCCCCAACCTGCGTCATGCCGCCCCGTTGTTGAACTTTTTTGCAGGTTCTGAAGGCGACTGGGTGCATCTCGCCTGGGTGAAAGCGGGAACAGAGTATCGATTTTATCGGAATGGGACGCTATTTGCCACCCAAGCTGCACCGGAACGGTTCTATACTGATAATACAACCTATTGGTTTGGCAAGGTGGGAATCGGGAATTCCGTTTCGCACTTTCGGGGTCAAATGGCGGAAATTCAAGTCTGGAATGTAGCACTCACAGAGGAACAAATTCAGCAGAATTTGCAGCAGGGTGTCACTGGGGAGGAGACTGGATTGCGTTATTATTGGCCGTTAAATGAAGGGGAGGGGACATGGGTTCAGGATATTGCCAATCCCCCGAATCATGGTAAAATTCGGGGTGCAACATGGGAAATTGAGGAAGTGGAGATCGCCCTCCCGGAACCGGAATTCGCCCTCCCTCACTTTGTCCAATCTGTGCTGACGTTTGATGGAGAGGATGATGTCGTCATCCTTCCCCCACTCGGGGAAATGGATCGCACCTTTACCCTGTCACTGTGGGTTAAACCGACAACAGTGGATGATGAACGGTGGCATGGTATTCTGAGCAAGGGGAACTCAGAGCAACTGGGACTCGCGTTGTGTCCTTGCGATCGCGCCTTGCAGTATCACTCCGTCGGGGTAGGGGAGAAAACGCCTGATACCAATGTCTTGCTCAACTTCTTTGAAACCGGCGATCGCTGGGTTCATATCACTTGGGTGAAAGCTCTAAGTCTCTATCACTTTTACCGCAACGGCGAATGGTTTGCCACCCAACCGGCACCGGAACGATTACAGCAAACTCCGGGAGACTATTGCTTAGGTAAATCCCAGGTTTTTGGAAACCGAGATAGCTTTTTTGCCGGTCAAATTGCCGAAGTGAGACTGTGGCGGGTGGCGCGAACTGAGGCAGAAATTTACAGAGATTTCACCCATCGCTTGCAAGGGGATGAACCGGGATTAACTGCTTATTATCCCTTGAATGAAGGGGATGGGGACTGGGTAGGCGATCGCGGACGGATTCTGGGGGCGACATGGGAACAGATGGAGATACCGCTTGGGTAAAATGGGCGATCGCTGATGCTGGAACAATGGGATAATCAGATGCAGATTAAGAAACCGGAATGGGAGCAATCTTGATGAATATAACCGATAAAAAACTCACTTCGATTACCCAGTACAACTCCCTTCACCTTGCTTTATTTAGTGGCAAAGGGGGAGTCGGCAAAACCACCCTCGCTTGTGCTTTTGCCCGAAAATGGGCTAAATTATTTCCCCAAGAGTCTATTTTATTAATTTCCACCGATCCAGCTCATTCTTTAGGGGATGTGTTGCAGCTTCCGGTAACCACTGCCGCCACAGCGTTAGAGGACTTGCCCAATTTACAGGTGCGATCGCTCGATGCCAAAGAACTCTTAGGAGAATTTAAAGCCAAATATGGCAAATTCTTAGAATTATTAGTAGAACGGGGCAGTTTTGTAGAAGGAGAAGATTTAACCCCGGTGTGGGATTTAGACTGGCCCGGATTAGATGAAATCATGGGATTGCTGGAAATTCAACGATTACTCACGGAGAAAGTCGTAGATAGAATTGTAGTGGATATGGCACCTTCCGGTCATACCTTGAATTTATTAGGCATCAAAGATTTCTTAGATGTGGTGTTAAATTCCTTGGAACTCTTCCAAGAAAAACATCGTGCCATGTCTCAAACCTTTAGAGGAACCTATACCCCCGATAAAGTCGATGAGTTTTTGGTTGACTTGAAAACTGATTTAAACGAAGGGAGAACCTTGCTGCAAGATGATAGCTTTACCGCTTGCTTAGTGGTGGCGATCGCCGAACCGATGAGTTTATTAGAAACTGGGCGATTTATCACCAGTTTGGAGGAATTATTAATTCCTTGTCAGGGTTTATTCATTAACCAAATTCTCCTCAATCCCGAACCGGATTTAGACCGCTATAGTGAACAACAACAATTACTCCAAAAATTCCTCCAACTCCCCGGGAATCACCCGGTGTTCATCCTCCCGCAACAAGCTACAGAACCCTTGGGTGCAGAGGCCCTAGATGGCCTGATACCCCAACTGCAAGCCCTAGAACAGGTGGAATTGGGTCCCGAGGCGATCGTGCAATGGCCCGAAAAAATGCCCCCTAGCTTCCCCGATTTTATCGCCGAAGGTCGCCAATTAATTTTAATTGGCGGAAAAGGAGGAGTGGGAAAAACCACCGTTGCCGCTGCATTAGGCTGGGGATTGGCGCAGCGCTATCCAAACAAAAAAATTAGAGTGATTTCCATCGACCCTGCCCATTCTTTAGGAGATGCTTTCGGTCAAGAGTTGGGACATACCCCGATGCAAATCACGAATAATTTAAGCGGGCAAGAAATTGATGCCGAGGTGATTTTGGAACAATTCCGAGAGAACTATCTCTGGGAATTAGCGGAAATGATGAGTGGAGAAGGGCCGAACCCAGGAAACATCAAAATTGCCTATACTCCTGAAGCGTGGCGGATGTTAGTCGCCCAAGCTCTACCGGGAATTGATGAGATGCTTTCCTTGATTGAGGTATTTGATTTATTAAATCGCAACGAACAAGATTTAATTATTTTAGATACTGCTCCTACGGGTCATTTATTGCGGTTTTTAGAAATGCCTGCGGCTTTATCCGATTGGTTAGCATGGATTTTTAAATTATGGATTCAATATCAAAATGTGTTAGGGCGAGTGGAATTCATGGGACGATTACGGACGTTGCGGCAACAAGTTGTGAAAGCACAAAAGCAGTTAAAAGATGCCCAACATACGGAATTTATTGGGGTGGTGCAAGCACAAGCGGCAATTCTGTCGGAACAGGTGCGATTAACGGAGTTATTGCGAACAATGGAAGTGCCTCAACGTTATGTGGTGCATAATCGGTATCGCCTGGGGGGTGAAATTAAAGGGGAATTATTTCCGGAACAAACGGTGATTCGCTTGCCGGTTTTGCCGCGTTCTGTGTCTGCTTTAGAGCGGATTCAAGGGGCTGCTGATTTGTTGTTTTAATTCGGGTGGGGTTTGTATCAAATGTAAACAGGCGGCAGAGCCGCAGAGAGTGCGTATCACGGCAGAGCCATGATACGAGGGGGGAGGTGTATAGAGTAGGGTTTTTACTTCCGGTCCCCTCCCCTTGGCAAGGGGAGGGTTAGGGTGGGGTCTCCCGTGAGGTGGCGATTCCCTACGGGATAGCTCCGCTTACCGCCATCTCACGGGAGACCCTCCACCCACTGATTCCTCTTGACTTGCAAAGCAAAGTCAAGAGAACCCCACCCTAACCCTCCCCTTGCTAAGGGGAGGGGACCGGAAGGGGAGTTTGTATAGCACTTAAACAGGCGGCAGAGCCGCAGAGAGTGCGTATCACGGCAGAGCCATGATACGAGGTTGGAGGGGGGATTAAAAAATGCTAAGATTGAGTCTAATCGACTCTACACCTTGGGATATAGGGACCCATGCCCTATAAAATCAGCCTTGAGAGGAAGACTATTTAAGGGATAAATCGTTAGATTGTTAAGTAACCTCCCTTAAACAATTCCGGGGCTTTCTCCATATCTTAGGGTAGAGAAAAATGCGGTAAATTATTGCATTTTAGCTCCAAATGAATGGGGTCAACAACGGAACTGTTAAAAATTAGGGAGAACAATTCATGAACGATTTATTTAAAGGGTTTGAGCAGTTATTAGAACTCGCAAAAACCTTGGAAGAAAAAAGAGAAGCTGGAGAACTCAAGGCAGATATGCAGTTCCGTACTCGTCCGATTAGTAGCATACCCCGTACTGGGGCAATTCCCCGGACTGGGAATGTCGGAGTCTCGACGGGTGGGGTTTCTGTAGATGCCAGTCCATTCCGGACACCCACAGGTCCTCGTTCCACGGGTCCTCGTTCCACAGGCGGTGGGTCAAATTTTACTTCCCCGACTCCCGGGGTGTCGAAGCCCCAAAAATCGGGTTCTTCGATGAAAGATATTGGCGGACTTCGAGAAGTTTTAGCTGAACTGAAAGAACTGATTGGGATGCCTTTAAAACGTCCCGATTTATTAGAAAAAATTGGATTAGAACCGACCCGAGGGGTGTTGTTAGTTGGACCTCCGGGAACTGGAAAAACTTTAACGGCTCGCGCTTTAGCTTCAGAATTGGGCGTTAACTATATTGATTTAGTTGGGCCAGAAGTGATTAGTAAATATTACGGCGAAGCGGAGCAAAAACTGCGGGCTATTTTTGACCAAGCGGTGAATAGTGCGCCTTGTATTATTTTTATTGATGAAATTGACAGTTTAGCGCCCGATCGCTCTCAAGTTGAGGGAGAGGTCGAAAAACGCCTAGTCGCCCAATTATTAGGCTTAATGGATGGATTTGCTCAAACTCAAGGGGTGATTGTCCTAGCTGCCACAAATCGACCGGATGCCCTCGATCCTGCCTTGCGTCGCCCGGGACGGTTCGATCGCGAAGTGCAGTTTCGAGTCCCCGACTGCGCCGGACGGTTGGAAATATTAGAAATTCTCACCGGCGCAATGCCTTTAGATGAAACAGTACAGTTAGCTGAAATTGCTGAATTAGCCACGGGATTTGTGGGGGCCGATTTGAAAGCGGTTTGCCAAAAAGCCGCCTATACTGCTCTCCGTCGTCAAGTGCCTTCCATTGAAGCAGAGATTCCGGAAACAATGACGGTTCAACAGGGGGATTTTTTAGAAGCCCTCAAAGCCGTTAAACCCGCAGTTTTGCGGTCCGTGGAAGTGCAATCTCCTCATGTTTCATGGGAGGAAATTGGCGGATTGGAGAGCATTAAACAAACCCTACGAGAATCGGTAGAAGGGGCGCTGATTAATCGGGAATTGTATTTACAAACCAAAGCCCGATCGCCCAAAGGAATTTTGCTCTGGGGTCCTCCAGGAACGGGCAAAACCCTGTTAGCCAAAGCCGTCGCTTCCCAAGCCAAAGCGAATTTTATCTGTATCAATGGACCGGAATTACTCAGTAAATGGGTGGGGGCCAGCGAACAAGCGGTTCGGGAATTATTTACCAAAGCCCGCCAAGCAGCGCCCTGTGTGGTGTTTATTGATGAAATCGATACCTTAGCCCCCGCCAGAGGCCAACATACCGGGGATTCCGGCGTCAGCGATCGCGTGGTTGGACAGTTACTCGTGGAACTAGACGGCTTGGCAACCGGGGCCAATATTCTAGTCATTGGGGCGACGAATCGGCCCGAGGCAATGGATTCGGCCCTCTTGCGGGCGGGACGCTTCGACTTGCAACTGATGGTGGATTTACCCGATGGAGACAGCCGCTTAGGAATCTTGCAAGTCCACAATCAGGAACGTCCCTTGTCCGAGGTGGATTTGTCTCACTGGGCAACGGTTACCGAAGGTTGGAATGGAGCAGATTTAGCCTTATTAGGCGATCGCGCCGCAGTCGAAGCCATCCGCCGCTACCGGGCGATCGGCATGAGCGATCCCGCCCAAATCCGGATTACCACCGAGGATTTTGCCTACGCTTACGATGCCTTGAACCAACAGCGATCGGCTTAGTGGAGTCATTGGTCATTGGTCATTGGTCATTGGTCATTGGTTGATGGGAGGGATAGGAGAGATGGGAAATGTTCGTAGAGACGACTTCAGTCGTTCTTCTCTTCGTTCGTAGTAACGACTTCAGTCGTTTCCTACCTAAAGCTGTGAAACTCACTCTAAGGGGCTTAAGCACTAGCCCTGTCAAGGTGTGTAGATTGTAGGGGCGCAATGCTTGCGCCCTCCGGAGGGCGCAAGC
>NZ_JAMXOT010000253.1 GCF_024220515.1 Oscillatoria sp. HE19RPO | reverse complement strand
CAATGCTTGCGCCCCAAGGGCGCAAGCATTGCGCCCCTACAATCTACACACCTTGACAGGGCTAGTATTAGACCCCAAATGTAGAGGCGATTCGCGAATCGCCTCTACATTATTTAGGATATATCCTCAAAATAGGCGTAAGTCCTGTGGCATTGCCGATTGCCTGGAGTGGACAAAGTTGATAGGATTAACCACACAGATGCTTACGGATTGAGTCGCCATCGGTGCAAACCTGACTGGCATTGAATCCGAAGTTATCCCCCCATTCCATTTGTCGTCAAGCATGAGAGGGCGATCGCCTTGTTGCAGACTATCCAAGCCAACTTACCGATTTTATACTTCTTAGCCGTCGCCCATTGTATCATGGGACTCCTCGCCGCAGGGGTTGCCCAACGTAAAGGATATCCTCGGGTTTTCTGGCTGATTTGGGGACTGATTGGCGGCACCGTCGCCTTTGTCACCGCTTCCCGATTAAAACCCAAAACCGATATATTCTAGCCCGCGCAGGCGGGCTTTGTCCGTATAGCCCCACCCTTCAGGGTGCCGGGTTTTTAAGTACATAAAAATAGCCCGCCGAAGCGGGCATTTATGAGTCATGGCGTAATCTTGAATCAGTTTTGAAAGATTGACAGAGGGTCAAATGCCTGACCCATCCAGAAACTCCTGAATCGCTTTATTATTAAGGTTACAATTCGGCGGGAGTTGCTCTAAAGAAAACTCTTCAGAACGGGCACCGATTAACACATAAGAACGTTTCTGGGGTTTCATCTCTTCAACTTGCTGTTCAAGGGCTTCAATGCGATCGAGTAAACTGCGAATCGCTGATGCTTCTGAATCAGGCAATTGACCATGTTCCAAGGGGTTGACTCGCACCCCAGAACGATAGAGAATTCGACCGGGAACGCCGACTACTGTACAATCTGAGGGAACATCCCGCAGCACCACAGAACCGGCCCCAATGCGGACATTATTGCCGATTAGGAGATTGCCCAGTACCTTGGCACCGGCACCTACGACAACATTTTCCCCGAGGGTGGGGTGACGTTTGCCGGATTCTTTCCCGGTACCGCCGAGGGTGACCCCTTGATAAATCAAGCTATAATCGCCGACGATCGCAGTTTCGCCAATCACCACTCCCATGCCATGATCGATGAAGACTCCCCTGCCGATCGCCGCGCCGGGGTGAATTTCAATCCCGGTGAAAAAGCGACCCAGATGAGAAATCAGGCGAGGAATGAAGGGAATGCCGACTTGGTGTAACCAGTGGGCAACACGGTGAAACAGCAGCGCTTGCAAACCTGGATAGCAAAACAAAACTTCTAGCCAGTTGCGTGCGGCTGGGTCACGCTCAAAGATAATTTGGAAGTCAGCTACAAGGGTATTTAGCACGCTTCGTTAGCACTCTCGGCAAATAGACCATTTTTAATTGTACCGTGCTTCGACAGATCCGACTGAGCCACCCTGGATCCGACGGAGGTTGAATTTGTCATTTGTCATTTGTCGTTTGTCCTTTGTCATCAACAACCAAGGACCAAGGACCAAGGACCAAGGACCAATGACCAATGTCACCGTTTCAGCATATTTTCGAGGTCATCTTCCCCGCAAATTGCTATGGCTGAGATCTTGCACCTGTTGCAACAACCGGCGGGGGTTAAAACCCCCGCCTAACAGAATCAAGTCGGTTGAAACCGACTGAAAACACCACGGGATAAGACTTGCAGTCGGTTTTTAACCGACTTGAGCTATGAGGCGGGGGTTAAAACCCCCGCCGGTGTTGAGAATGGTGCAAGATCTCAGTATGGGCGACCCTTATTCGCGCACAGAAAGCCGATAGCGGCGGCGAATGCCCATTTCTTTGGTGCCTACCCAAATCTGATAAGTCCCTTGGGGCCAATCCGTATCTGTGACTCGGGCATCCTGACTTAACTCGGTATTATCTCCACAGCGAAAGGTATTATCGGGTCCTCGGATAATTAACGTGGTATCCACCCCTCGACTGTTGAGTTCTACGGTTAATCGGGGAAAGTCACTGCGTAATTCCATGATATGATCCGGAGTCGGATCTCCGAATCCCAGACAGAGTTGGTTCTGGCGATCGCGGACGGTAGTGACGGCAGGAAGCGAAATCGAACCCCCTGTAAAACCCGAGACAACTCCACGACTGGGTTGAAATCCCCGGGATAAAATTAAAGGTTCAAAATTGGCAGAGTTGGCGAAAGCGGGGATGACATTGAATGCCAAGGTTAAGGCGATCGCGCCGGTCCATTTCCAACGATTGATGCCATTTGTTAACATAGTTTTAGGCTCCTCTTGCATAATTGAGAATTTCAGCTTGCAGTTCTCTAGGGCTTCTGGGTAGAGATTAGAGAGAAAGAATAAGAATCAGGGTTTCTCTACCTTTCTTTTGAACAAAACAGACCGAGATTGGATCAAGGAACCGGGTTTCTAACCCCTACTGTACCGACGACGCCCTAGGTCTTCAATGTGCCAATAATAGACCTCTTGCAAAAAAAAGGATTGATCCCCCCAAACCCCCCTTCTTAAGGGGGGCTTTAAAGAATTTTGCAAGAGGTCTAATATGTAAATCGATAGTGCTGATTTCTATGTTAACCAATCCCTCCATCCGATAGTCCTCTCGATTATTTCCCTTAAATTGTCATTATGTCTGTGATTGTCATGTTGGTGGTCAGTTATCTAGCTTGGTTGCTGACTTCATTGTTAGTGAGTATCCCCATCTTTTTCTTAGGGTCGATCCACCTGCCTTTAAAGGTGGGTTTGTTTGTGATTTTTCTGCTAATTTTATGGACAGTGGATGATTGAGCTGTTCAACAGATTTGACTAGGGCTGACTGCCAGAAGGGGTGAGACGATCGCCCGTGCTGATGCTTCTTTCGGTCTATTATTTTCGATGCTTTAAACCGTAAAAACCTAAAAAATACGATGAACTGGTGGAAAAAGTTAAAAAAGAATCCCTTGGCTCGGTTAGGAGCTATTTTGTTATTGGTATTTTACTTAGGGGCGATCGCAGCAGAATTTGTCGCCCCTTATGATGCCTATATTTCCCAGCCGAATGGGGCGCTGTTGCCACCGACGCAGATTTACTGGCGGAATCAAACCACAGGGGATTTTATCGGTCCCCATGTTTATCCCACCACTCAAGGGGCGATCGATTTGGAAACCGGCGATCGCGAATTGCTGGTCGATTTTGAGCAACCTTCCCGCCTCGGACTGTTTGTCAAAGGACCCGCCTATAAACTCTTTGGATTAATTCCCGGAGACATTCATCTGTTTGGCACCACGGGACCTGCACCCTTAAACCTGATCGGGACCGACGATCAAGCGCGGGATCAATTCAGCCGCCTGGTCCTAGGGGCGAGAATTAGCTTATTTATTGGGTTAGTCGGAATTTCAATTTCCTTTCCCCTGGGACTGATTGTGGGGGGAATTTCGGGGTATTTTGGCGGCGCATTGGATAGCATCTTAATGCGCCTCGTCGAAGTGTTGATGACCATTCCCAGCATCTATCTCTTGGTCACCCTCACCCTAATTTTACCGGCGGGAATCAGCAGTGCCCAACGGTTTATCTTAATTGTGGTGATTACCTCCTTCGTCAGTTGGTCCGGACTGGCGCGGGTGATTCGAGGTCAAGTTTTGTCGATTAAAGAGCGCGAATTTGTCCAGTCAGCCAAAGCAATGGGGGCCAAACCGTTCTATATTATTCTCCGGCACGTCATCCCTCAGACGGCTACCTATACGATTATTGCGGCAACCCTGTCTATTCCCGGGTTTATTGTCGCTGAATCGGTGTTGAGTCTGATTGGGTTAGGAATTCAGCAGCCGGATCCTTCCTGGGGGAATATGCTTTCCCTGTCTACCAATGCCTCAATTTTGGTATTGCAACCTTGGTTAGTTTGGCCCCCGGCCCTGTTAATTATTTTGACCGTACTGGCGTTTAATCTCCTGGGGGATGGGTTGCGCGATGCCCTTGACCCTCGGAGTGTGCAACGGTAACGGGAGTTAAGGATTGGGGGAATCATCGGAGGCGATCGCCCTCAGAAATCCCAGTTTCTGCCGGTAATGGTTGCGGGGGTTTCTGACTGAGGATAGTGTTGAAGAAACTCCCAGTTTGCGGGGGTAGGGTGGGGTCGATCGCAATTTCCACAATACTTTTGATCACCCCAGTCAGAGGAATTGCCAAGATTATCCCTAAAAATCCCCCAACTTTGCCGCCTAAGAGCAGGGAGGTAAAAATAATCACGGGAGACAATCCGGTGAGACTGCCCATAATTCGAGGTCCAATAATATTATCCTTGACTTGCTGCAAGGCGATCGCCACAGCTAAAACTTGCAGGGCCAACCACCAATCAATAAACGCCACAATCAGGAATACCGCACCAATCCCTAGGGTGGCTCCCACAAAGGGAATCACTTCCATGATGCCGATAAACACCGCAAACAACAGGAAAAACGGCACTCTTAAAGCCCAAAATGCCGGAGTCAGGGTGACTGCCATAAATAACCCCAGCAGCAATTGTCCAGAGACAAATTTTTGAAGATTTCGCTGCAAGGAGGTGGTGAGTTGGTCCCGAATATTTGGGGCGAAAATCCAGGTGAGGGTCCGCCACAAACGGTCCCCATCCACGAGCATATAAAACGAGATGACTAGAATCAGGACGCCATCTAAGAACCAACTGACGGTGCCCAGGACTAATCCAAACCCTCGGGAGGCGATCGCCTGCACCTGTCCCTGCATCCGTTCCCCGATTTGTTGTTCCACCAACCCCACATCAAAGGGTAAATTGCGTTGCTCACTCCAAGTTTGAAATCCAGCGAGTTGGTCCTGTGCCGATTTGACCAAGTTAGGAAAGTTGTCAATGAGTTGCCGACCCTGATTAAAAACCGGCGGCACCACAGTCAATCCCACCACCAGCACCAGTAAACCCGCCAGCAAATAGACCCCAACCGCCGCGATTCCCCGGGGTAGAAATTTTTGCAATCGACTCACGGCATAATTGAGCAAAAAGGCAATCAACCCAGCCGTAATCAGAATCCCAATTGCTTCCCCAACATAACTGAGCGCACTCAGGGTAGCCCAACCAACCCCTAACATGAGCAGCCAAGTCAATAAAAACTGTTGGAAGGGTGAAAAGACTTGTTTCATGAATCAAGAGGGGCTTTCAATAGATGTGTTGCATGATTATTTTATAGGAATTACGCATTACCCCTAAATGTAGAGGCGATTCGCTTGCTCGCCTCTACATTTAGGGTGGGTTCTCAAAATGATCGCCTTCCATGACGCCATCACCCCCTGGGACAGGCTCAACCCCTCCGCAACTACAAGGCTTGTCAGAGGGGTTGTTTTATGCGAATTTAACCTATTGTTCTGGCTGCTCTTGGGCGCTCTCATGTTCGACGACAAACACATTAGAGTAAAGATTGGCAACCACCTGTTTTCCTTGCTGGGTGAGGGTCAGATATTCTAAGGCATCTTTGACATAAGGAAAAACCCCATTCCAATAAAACTTGGGATAGTTTTTCCGTAAATCTCCAGGATGCTTATAGCCAAGCACCGCATTGGTGCCAGTTTCTTCAAATTCATAGAACAAAGCCCCGATTTTCTTCAAATAGCGCGGATCGCTGAGTTGTCCGATTAAATCTGCCGCCCGAACCATCCCGGGATAGTTAATCGTATCTTGATGATCCTCGGCTTTGGGGACGGGAAAACGGGTGAGTTCGATATTGTACTTGATCTCTTCAGCATCAATCAGTTTATGGCCCCCAAACCGTTCGTCAATGAACAGTTTGGCGCGATCGACATGGTACGGCGTCAGTCCCGCATCGCTTGATCCAGGTTTGAGCTGAATCATTTCTCCACCTTGTCCCGTGGCATACCATCCATTTTTGTCCTGTCGGCATACCCCCTTGACATAGCCAATATCATGACAGACCAGGGAAATAATGAAATGAAGCCATCCTTCACAAGAGATACCCCCT
The DNA here is from genome assembly GCF_024220515.1 of Oscillatoria sp. HE19RPO. Lineage (GTDB taxonomy): Bacteria > Cyanobacteriota > Cyanobacteriia > Cyanobacteriales > Laspinemataceae > Laspinema. Next base: position 2,920 of record NZ_JAMXOT010000253.1, on the reverse strand, counting down.
TCTCGGATGTGCTTGCCTCGCATGATCTCCTGGCCCACCAAGGTCACTAAAATGGTATGTTCGACATTGTGGTACAGGGCGTCACTGTTGGCAATATTTTCGAGCGCCATGCTCCCCGCCCAGGCAATAATATCCTCGTAGTCCGGTTTATATCCTCCGTAGGTTCGGTGGTAGCCTTCCCTCAGCTTTTGCACAAAGTTGTCGATCAGTATTTCAGTGGTATTGAGCATAGTTGGTACTCGCGCTTTGCAGAGTTCTATTTTCCCGGGTTTGCAGGAGTTGCAGATGGTTCTTCTTTTTATTTACCCCATCTTTGTCTATCTTGTCATCAAAAGTTACCCGGGTTTTGGCAGAGTCGGCGTCTTATGCTTCTGATGCCCCCCCGATCCCAGAAGTGGAGCATTTGGATCCACTTCTCCACTGATGAGGGTTCTCTCAGGGATGCACTTCAAAAAAGTTGGGCGAGTCGTCGGGTGGCGGGTATTTGTGGGAATACTCACAATTATTGAGGGTTTGCGCCTGCCCCCCTACAATTGAATCCCCTAGAATATTTGATTTTTGGGAGTTCCCTAAACCGAACAAATTCTATTAAAATTAAAAAAATGAAACAATTTGCAATATTTCTTTGCACAAGCTGAAACTTCTTATAATAAAGACTTGGGGGGAAAATGAGGAAAGGGGCTTTCTCACAAGCGGAGACTGAGGAGACAATGGAAAATCCAGATATTCAAGACTCAGGGAGGCTGCCTCAAGAGTCTGATCTTGAATTGGAGACGGTAGAGGATTTAGAGGAGTCCACCCTGGGCAAAACTCGCCTTGCCGCCCCCCCAAGAACAAGCGACTGGAAAAAACTCATGCTAGGGGTAGGGATTGGGGTAGCGATCGCCGTCGTTGGAATGCAGCTCTTGAATCGACCCCAGGAGGAAACGGCAGCGAATTCTTCGGGAGTAGCAGCAGAAGATCCCAATGCCCAACCCGTTGCCAATCAAACTGTTACCGTGGCGATCGCAGAAAGCGCCCGAGTAGAAAGGTCCCTCAATGCCACCGGAACCGTCCAAGCCTACGACCTTCTGCCCGTCCTACCCCAAGCCTCTGGCTTGCAAATTCAGCGAGTCTTAGTGGATGAGGGAGATGTGGTGGAAGCGGGGCAGGTTTTAGCAATCCTAGATGATGCTGTCGAGCGATCGCAAATCACCGAAGCCGAGGCTCAAATCGACTCAGCTAGGTCCGCTGTAGCCGACCGACAAGCGGCGATCGCCATCGCCGAAGCTGCCGTATCCCAAGCCCTCGCCACCCAATCCGAAGCCGAAGCCGCTGTTGCCACAGCCAAAGCCGCCAAAGCCGAAGTGGAAGCCGGGATAGGACAGGTCCAGGCAGCCCTCTCCGAAGCCACATCAGGGGTTTCTCAGGCAGTTGCCGCCAAAGCCGAAGCCGAAGCGGGATTGGAACAAACCCGCGCCAGTCTCGCCCAAGCCCAAGCCGAACTCGCCCAAGCCGAACGAGAACGCGATCGCTATCAACAATTAGCCGAAGCCGGGGCCGTTTCCACCCAAGAACTGGAAACCCGCAGCACTGCCGCTGAAAACGCCCGAGAACGGGTGCGCGTCGCCCAGGCCAATATTAAAAGTGCCGAAGCCCGGATTGACAGCAGTCAGGCCAATATTGACAGTATGAGGTCCCGAGTGGTCAGTGCCAACTCCAACATTGAGATTGCCAACGCGCGGGTGCAAAGTGCTGAATCCAACGTCAACAGCGCTCAAGCCCGACTGGAAAGCGCCATTGCCAATGTCCGGATCGCGCGATCGCAACTCGACAGCGCCCGCGCCAATGCCAACAGTTCCGCCGCCAGCCTCCGCAGTACGATCGCCCGGGCGCAACAGGTGGAAACCCAACAAGAACGCACCATAGTCCGCGCCCCCAAAGCGGGGATAATCGCCGAAAGAGTCGCCCGAGTTGGGGATGTGACCAGTAATACGAAACAACTGTTTTCGATTATTGCCAACGGCCAACTCGAACTCCAGGTTAAAATTCCGGAAACTCAATTATCCCAGATTAAAATTGGCGCACCTGTTCAGGTAACCTCGGATGCCGATAACCGGATTAATGTAGCAGGGACTGTGCGAGAAATTGCTCCCTTGGTCGATGAAGAAAGCCGTCAGGCAACGGTTAAAGTCAGTTTGCCCTCGGATTCAATTTTAAGACCGGGGATGTTTTTACGGGCTGGAATTACCACCAGTGCAGCTCAAGCGATTACGATTCCCGGGAAAGCGGTGTTACCGCAAGCCAATGGGGAGGCGATCGTCTATCGATTGGTTGGGGAAGATATGGTGCAGGCACAGCCGGTAGAAATGGGAGAGGTGGCATCGGGTTCCCCCACGGACCTGAGTAGCACCCGAGTGGAAATCACAAGCGGTTTGTCCCTAGGCGATCGCGTGGTAGTGGAGGGGGCTGCCTATCTCAAAGATGGCGATCGGATTCGCATTGCTGACGAGCTCACTCCGACTCCCCAGGTTGAGCTTTAGAGTTGTCATTGGTCATTGGTCATTTGTCCTTGGTGGATGGGGAGGATGGGGTGGATAGGGTTCATGTTTGTAGTAACGACTTCAGTCGTTGCTCTCGTGTCATGGCGTCCGCCATGACACCCACTATGAGCGGCTTAAGCGCCTGTTTGGGGACTGGAACTTAAGCTTCCAAAGGGGCATGACCAAAGCGCTCGCCCAGTAACACGGAAACGACTGAAGTCGTTACTACAAACATGACCCCAACCGTCATTTTTTCACAGTCCCTCTCCTCTCAGGAGAGGGATTTAGGGAGAGGTTCTTCCCCCCAACCGTCACCTTTTAAGTGCTTGTTTGGGGACTGGAACTTAAGCTTCCAAAGGGGCATGACCAAAGCGCTCGCCCAGTAACATGGAAACGAC
>NZ_JAMXOT010000252.1 GCF_024220515.1 Oscillatoria sp. HE19RPO | reverse complement strand
CTCAATGCTTGCGCCCTGGGGCGCAAGCATTGCGCCCCTACACCTACCGGGAGCATCTCAAGAAGGCAAAGAGACCTAACCGCCGGTGCCCCCTTCCCACCCCTCCCCGGCCCTCCCCTAAGAGGAGAGGGAGGTAAGCGGAATAAATGTCTTTCCTGGAAGGGGGAGTAAGAGGTATAAATTCCCCTTTGAGGCCAAATTGAGATGCTCCCCACCTACCTTCCTTCCAGTTCAACGTTTGGAGGATTTATATTTTGCAATCCCCTATATTGAAATTAATTTCGTTATTTCTCAGTGCCGATCGCCTCCCACAAACTCGCTAAAGGTGGCATCGGTCCTCCCCCCAGGCGATCGCTCACCCATTCGGCAGCGGCTAACCCAGACTGTAATGCGGTTTCAATTTGCCGATCGCCACACCAATCTCCCGCACAAACCATCGGTAACGGGGTCGTCGCTGTCAATAACGGTTCTGTTAAGGAACGCCGACAAAAGGCATAGCGCCAACGATGGACCTGCATCCATTCTGGGTCCTTCAACCAGGGAAGTACCGCTTCCCCCGCCCAATTGCACAATTCTCTCCCCACTGCTTCCAAGTCCGTCGCATCTAAATATTGTTCAGCAAACTGGGCGCTACTGTGCAACACAAACACGGGTTGAGTCGCCCCTGAACTCTTGCTACTTTGCCAAAATAGTCCCCGCAAGGGACTCTCTGGGGGAAAGACTAGCGATCGCCCCCGATATTCCCCCTGGACTAACTCCCGTTGTTTCGATGCCGGATACCCTGCCATTACACTGATGCAGGGGTCAAACTCCACCGCCTTGAGGCGATCGACAAACGGACTAGGCAACCCCGACTCTCCCGACTCTAACAGCATCACCGCTTGGGGTGCAGGAATCGCCATCACCACCGCCTTTGCCCGAACTGCCAAAGGAACAGCCGCATCCCCAACCTCTCCCATCGCTTCTAACGCCAGATGCCAATATCCCTCGTCCGTGGGGGTCACCGTTTGGACGCGACGGCAACGCCAAATCTCTAGCTGACGCGCCAAAAACTTGCCCACAGCATTGATCCCCGACGGGGCGACATAATAGGGAGCAGATAGGGTTTCAGCGGGATTCATACCCCATCCACTTGTCAAAGAACTGTTTTCCCTAGTAGCCTGCGCAGGCAGGCTTTGTCCGTATAGCCCCACCCTTAAGGGTGTGGGGCCAACCTGATAAACCGTATCCGTCCAAGGGACCACAATTCCCAGCCGAGACAGGACCTGCACCAACTGTTGAGACAGCATCCCCCTCGGATCTAAAAACGGTGCACCAAAATCAGCCTGGGTATCATATAATCGACGGGTAGCCACTCGTCCGCCCACGCCGCGAGATTTTTCGAGGACGACAACGGTTTGACCCAGACACCGCAACGATTGGGCAGAGGTCAATCCGGAGATCCCCGCACCGATCACGGCAATATCAAATTCAATGATGCGATCGCTCATCGGTTTGTCCTCATCGGTTGTAAAAAAAAGGGGTTTGACTAATCTACCGGATTTGGGACGGTTTCGAGTAAGCTAACAGCAATCGGTCAACTCAACAAGCAGGAACAGACGGTAAATATTTCTGGCGGTTGAGTGGCCGAATCCATCAAAAACATCAAGATTGCCAATCTGTCGAAACCGCAGGGTTTACAAGACAAGCACAGGGGAGGAAGCCAACCTTGGACGAACTGAGAGCAGCGCTAGAGTTAGCCACAGAAGAGGAATTACAGCAAATCACGGACATCTTGTTCCGTCGTCGCTTTAATCCCATTGATTACCTACAAACTCCAGAACCGATCGATATCCAAAGTCGCGATCGCGATTTCTGGCTAGATGCGATCGAAGAAAGATTTCGCTATCTCGCCGCCGATGGGTTAACCGTTTTAACCGGAAAAACCCGCAAAGTCACCTACCGACAAACCCTCATTCAAGTTTGCCGCTATTTAAAAATTCCCTATTCTCAAAGCCTCTCCACCACAGATTTAGAAGCTGAGGTATTTCTGTGCTTGTTAGGCAAAGCATGGCGACAACTCCCGGCATCAGAACAAAACGCCTTGACGATCCGGGTCCAACGATCCCTGGCATCGGCAACCATTCCCAAACCTCTGCCCCTGTCGGTCCAAAAAGACCCCCTGGGCTTACTCTTCAAAGGGGGCAGTGCTGTAGCCTTTACTTCCGTCGTCAAGCCGATCGTCCTGAAACATATTGCCCATCAGTTTGCCCTCCATTTTGCCCGGTATCAAGTCGCCCAAACGGCGATCGTTCGTGGCGGCGCAGTGGCAGCGGGTCAAGTTCAGACTTACCTCACCGCCCAAACTGCCAAACGAGGCATGGCCGTCTCCGTCGCCCGCTATGGGGCCGCCCGCAGTGCCTTAGCCTTACTCGGACCTGTCCTCTGGGGCTGGTTCTTCGCCGATTTAGGCTGGCGCACCATCGCCACCAACTATGGACGCATTATCCCCACCATTTTTACCTTGGCCCAAATTCGGTTGACCCGCAGTGAGTGTTGGGAATTTGCTTAATTTGTTATTGGTCATTGGTCATTGGTCATTGGTTGATGGGGGAGATGGGGGAGATGGGGGAGATGGGGAAGATGGGGAAGATGGGGAAGATGGGGAAGATGGGGAAGATGGTCGTTATCCGATGTTTGTAGTAACGACTTCAGTCGTTATCCGATGTTTGTAGTAACGACTTCAGTCGTTATCCGATGTTCGTAGTAACGACTTCAGTCGTTATCCGATGTTTGTTATGTCCCAAATCCTTACCACTGCATCCTTAACCCTGCACTCTGTTCATGACCAAATCCTTACCCCTGCGGACCATTTGCCATCCCGATCGCCGCTTACAACTCTGGTGGAATAGCGCCCAAGTGGGACTGTTGTTCTTACCCATGAGTCCGTTACTGGGTGGGATGGGTTTGTTGTTGGCCCTGTTTGGCACCTGGAAACAACGGTATCGGGAAATTCAAGGGCGATCGCTTAACCAAGGATTTGCGGTCCTGACCCTGTGGTTAGTCGTGACAACCCTGTTTTCAACCGATCGCCTCTCTGCCTTCCTGGGATTATTTAATTTTCTGCCCTTCTTTGCCCTATTTGTCACCTTTAGTCTGCTGATCCAGACTCCTGCACAGATGCGGCGAATTGCTTGGATTGCGATCGCCACCTCGGTCCCCCTCGTCGTGATTGGTTGGGGTCAACTCTTTTGGGGATGGGAGGGACCTGTCAAAGTAGGATTAATCTTAGATTGGCGGTTGGATCCCACCGGCGCACCTCCGGGACGGATGGCATCGGTATTTGAATATGCCAATGTTTTGGCGAGTTATTTTTTAATGACCTTTATTCTGGGTCTAGGGCTGTGGTTTGAGACGTTTCAGGCATGGCGAACCCTGAAACAACAGCCGAAACAACAGGAAAAAATCCGCGATCCCCGCGATCCCCGGGTGGTGAAAACCATTGACCTCTCGGTGACAGGAGAGGAAGGAAAAGTGGGGTGGGGGTTGGTATTTTTGACCCTGGCGCTACTGGCGAATGCGACTGCCTTGGTGTTGACCAATTCCCGCAATGGTTGGGCGCTTGCCTCCTTGGCGGGGTTGGCGTTTCTCCTGTACCTGGGATGGCGTTGGCTACTCCTCTTCATTCTCGGGGCCCTGTCTGCGGTGTTGGGGTCAGCCTTTGCACCTCACCCCCTGCGCCAAGGATTACAGGCGATCGTTCCGGCTTATTTTTGGATGCGAATCACGGACCAGTTATATCCCGATCGCCCGGTGGCAACCCTGCGCAAGACGCAATGGCAATTTGCCTGGGATTTGACTCGGACTCGTCCCATCACCGGGTGGGGGTTGCGAAGTTTTACCGAACTCTACGAAGCTCAAACTCAAGTCTGGATGGGTCATCCTCACAATCTGTTTTTGATGATGAGTGCAGAAACCGGCATTCCTGGGATGCTGTTATTGTCTGGGTTAGTCGGTTGGGTCCTGGCAAAAGGGGTCTTAACATTAAAGCATTGGTCCAGTCTGCCTTTAGAGGGAAATTCCGAGGGGACTGCCTCTGTCCCTGGAGTGCCCACAAACGATCGCTTAATTTTTTTCACCTTCCTCCTTAGCTTTGCCGGTTGTACCTTATTTCACTTATTTGATGTCACCCTGTTTGACTCTCGGGTGAACATTTTGGGATGGTTGATCCTGGCGGCCATTTGTGGGGTAGCCGACTCCCGGCGATCGCCGGTTTAGGGGATTCCAACAAATAAATCATCCTTGCTTTGATGCGATCGCACCTAACAAGGCTCTTTTAGCCCGCGCAGGAGAGGCTCTGTCCTGTGAGCCTCCAGGCTTGAGCCTGCGGGTTTTTTGAAGGTTTTATTTTTTGGAGTTCCCTTATTAAGTTATTTTGCCTCTGCTTTTGGAAATACGAGAATCCACGGATCCGAATATCCGAGAATTTACGGAGACTCGATTTCTATAGATCTGCGGTGGTTGATTCAGGACGATCGCGTTTATGGTAGCTTCAGATGCCCATAGAAAATTTGAAGCTTTGAAAAATTCTTATGATGATCCTAGATGCAATTTACCAGTTCCCGAACCTGACCGTCACCGATGTTTTTTCTCATATTTATTCCGTCGGTCGGATTACCCAACGCGATCGGCAATTTATCCAACTGGCCCTTTTAGAACAAGACCTCAGTGATGAAGAAATTACCCTCATCGATCGCCTAGTCTACGCAGTCCGGCGCGGTTGGCTGCAAATGATTGACTAATTTCTATCCCCAGTAGAAATTAAGTCAGACTTAACTGTAACCCTGGATACAATTATTCGGTTAATTCGCTTCATTCGCGTCATTCTCTGCCTTTTTTCCCTTCGCTCTATCAGGAGAATCCGCAAACCCAACTTTGCCTTAATCTTTATGATTTCTTAACATTGGAAAACCCTTTTCTGGGAACTTTTCCCTCACTTGCACTCAATTAATCCGGAAGGACAAGGCAGTGCCTTGTCCTTTCCTGCTGCAAGTTTATCGAAGGAGTGACTGTTTTTCTAACCAGTGATGAACCGCTTGGACAAAATCAGCCTCTGCTAGACCTTCAGAATTATCAAGTTTTAAATCCCAAGGTAAGTTAACCATCAGCGCTTGTTCATTAATTTCTTTAAGCCTTGAAACAGAAACCGGAAGATGGATAGAACTATCTCGGTCTAACACTCGTTGGATACAAGTCTCAAACGGGGCTTTGACCTGAATTAACAGCACTTTAAAGCTTTGATTTAAGGCATCCAACCATTCCGGTAAATTGGGGCTGTTCACGTCGATTCAATACATAAAACTGGATGAGTTAAGGCTAAATAATCCAGGGTTTTCAAAACCTGCGTAAACCCTGGTTGCTCTAAATCCGAACCTTGGAGATGAGGGCATTTTTGTATTACATCCAGAAAAATAGATTCAATTAAAACAAATTTTATCGGTAAAGACTTCTCCAAGGTTTTACCGATAAAACTTTTGCCTGCACCTTTCAATCGCACCAAAATTAACAGGGTACAAGGGGTGGTGTTGGTAGAGAAATACATAATGATACTCCATACAGTATTTAAAGGTCTATAAAAACGAATTGTAGGGGCTTCGATGCTTGCGCCCCTACAAATACCGCACTATACAATTATGCGGTGGCCCTAGGGTCTACAATTCAAAAGGTTTCATTATAACATAACTTCTCTTGCAAGAAATCTAACAACCTCTAGAAAAATCTCACTTGTTGGGCTTTAATCTGGTAGTTAAACCGACCTCTGCTGAGTGTGTTTTTTAGGAGCTAAAATAAAAGCATGAACGCAATAACTCTTTCAGCCTGTTTTTAACCGACATCTTGCATCATTCTCGCTCTTGCCTCTTTAAACCCTACGATCCGGCGTCGGGTTTATCCCCCTAGCTTCGTTTAGCAATCCTCGGCGCGATCGCCAATCCAAAATCCTAGCCATTGACCTCAGATGTTATATCAAATCGACCTCGAACAATACACAAAAACCCATCTGCGAGAACTCGAAGTTTTATTGACTTGTGCCAGTCCCCAGTCCGACTCTGAGAAAAGAGACTTGCTGAAATCTCTGTTACAAAACCCCATAAACTGGCCGATTCTCCTAAAACTGGCAAATCGCCATCGCGTCATGCCTCTGGTTTATACCAGTTTGAACCCTCTAAGCGAGTTGATTCCGCCCTCCGCTATCAAACAATTAACCCTCGATTTCCGCTTGAATAGCAGACAGAATTTATTATTAAGTGGAGAATTGCTAAATCTGCTGTTATTGTTTGAAAAAGAAGGAATTCAAAGCCTTCCTTTTAAAGGAGCGACCTTGGCCGCCTTAGCCTATGGAAACTGTTCCCTCCGTCAGTTTAGCGATTTAGATATTTTGATTCGCGAACAAGATATTGAAAAAGCTAAAGCGGTATTGTTGTCCCAGGGATACCGCATGAAAGTCGAACGGATTCAACTCACCTCAGAACAAGAAGAGACTTTTTTGCGATCGCCGGATATTTATCATTTCGTTCGCGAAGCCGCCTATCCCTTCGTGCATCCCCAAAGCCATCTAGTCATCGAACTCCATTGGGCAATCATGCCTAAATATTTTAGTTTTTGTCTTGAAACCAAAGACTTTTGGGAGACTCTGGAATCCGTGACCATTTCTGGACAAGAAGTGCCCACCCTTTCCCCTGAAAGCACCCTCTTCGCCCTGATCGGACATGGCACCAAAGACTGTTGGAAACAACTGTCCAGAATTGCTGACATTGCCTACCTGATTCGCAACCATCCTCAGCTAAATTGGGAGAAAATTCTACAGCAAGCTCAACACCAAAGAGTCCAGCGAATGCTAGGGTTGGGGTTAAGTTTGGCCTCCGAACTATTGGGAATCGATTTACCCGAAAACATTCAGCAGCAACTGTCGCGGGACCCTAGCTTGAAAACGCTCCTTCCTGGGGTTTATCAACAGTTGTTTGAACCTCAAGTCAGTTCCATTTCCGATGGCACCCAAACCCGATTTCATCTGCAAGTCAGAGAACATATCGGCGATCGCCTCAATTATTTTTTCCAACTGGCAACCACTCCAACCACATCAGACTGGTTGCTGTTGCCTGTAGCTGAATTTCCCCAGCTTCCCTATTACTTTCTGCGCCCTTACCGACTGGTTCGCGAACAAATTGTGAAAGCATTGCAAAAAAGCCGCAATTAATCCACCGCCTTACTCCAGGAAGCCCAGACGGATTCTACCCTCTGAAATGAGTCCGTCACTCACTTCTATGCTCTAAAAATTTTAAAGTTTTAACAATTTTTAAAGGTAAAGTTTAATATAAATTCATCAAATAAACATTTTTAAACAAGTAAATCTCTTGACAAGAGGAAAACCCAAGGTTAAGGTATAGTTAACTTTTATTGGACCCCAAGGGACCCCCATATTTCCTCCGTCAAAACCGTCAAATCCTTGATACAAGTCTATCAACTTGAGATGAAACCAGCCATGAAAATCACGCAAAAATATAGAGTCAACAGCCCCAAAGTGGTTCACGAAACCATTGATGGAGAAGTGGTAGTGGTCAACTTAGACAAAGGAGACTACTATAGTTTTCTGGCAACGGGGGCCGAAATTTGGGAAGGTCTTCTTCAAGGAAAACCCACCGATCGCGTTTTCCAAGAAATCCTCGATCGCTACGAAGGAGAACCGAGTCAAATTGAGACTTCCATCCAGGATTTTTTAGCCAAACTACAGCATGAAGAACTGATTGTCCTCGATACCAGTGACGCTTTATCCTCAGAAAGTTTATCCAATGCTATTGCAGAAAATTTGTCTTCCGTGCAAAAGCAGCCCTTTGAAATTCCTACTCTACAAAAATATACCGATATGGAGGAATTGCTGGCATTAGATCCCATCCATGAAGTTGACGCAATGGGATGGCCGAACGTCAAGCAGTAAACAGAGAACGAGAAAAAATCGGGGGTTTTAAAGAAATTTAAACCCCCGACAAAAAACACCAATCAGCCAAATAAAGCGATGGCAATCCAGAAAAAAATAGAGTTAGAAACTGCCACATTGAACACCGATCCACAAGCGCCTATAGATTTTTTTAATGCTGTTTACGGCAAATATAAAACAGCAGAAGCAACATCGGAGGGATGTGTAGAACGATTTTATAACCTAGCTGGACGTAAAATCCGCTTGTGTTTTGCGGGTTCCGCTTTAATTCCCTATTTGACACCAGCCTTATCCCATTTAGAAATAGAAGCGGTTGCCAATCCAGAACTCACCGTGTGTTTGTGGGATAGTGAATCTACGCATACCGCTATGCTACCACCACCCTGGTCAAAAGATTGCTACCATCCCAAACGCGGCGAAATTATCGGATACAATACCGATCGCATTCATACCAGCTTTCAATGGGGTTCTTATGCCTTAAGTTTGCTCGATCGCGATCGCAACTTAGGGATTTACTGGATATCCACCGTCAAACAAATTCCCTATTGGGAAACGGGTTCTCCCCTGCGAACCATTTTTAACGTTTGGTTGAATCAACGAGAGGTGCAACTGGTTCATGCCGGTGCAGTGGGACTTCCCGAAGGCGGCGTTTTGCTGGCGGGAAAAGGCGGATCGGGAAAATCTACTTCTGCCTTAGCTTGCTTAAATTCTAACTTGTTTTATGCCAGCGACGATTATTGTTTAATTTCCCCAACACCGACTCCCACAGTATTTAGTCTTTACAATACCGGCAAAAAAAATGCTGATGATGTGGAACGATTGCCGTTTTTAGCCTCCGCCATTCGCAATCGCGATCGCCTTGATACCGAAAAAGCACTTTATTTTATCCATCAAACCTTTCCCGAGAAAGTTATTAACACTTTCCCGATTAAAGCCATTTTGATTCCCCGAATTGCCGGAACGAAAGACACGACATTAGAACCCACTTCATCCACCAGTGCCTTAACCGCACTCGCTCCCAGTACCATGATTCAATTACCCGGTACTGGAAAAGAAGCCTGTCAAATGATGAAAACCGTGGCCGATCGCGTCCCCTGTTACGAACTACGAGTCGGTACCGAAATCGAGCAAATTCCCCAAACTATCTTTCAACTTCTCACTCAATAATGACGTTAAACGCGATGGAAAAATTACCCTTGGTCAGCGTTATTATTCCCGCCTACAATGCAGAAACCTATCTATCTGATGCCATTGAAAGCATCTTGGGTCAAAATTATCAGCCTTTAGAGATTCTAGTCGTTGATGATGGATCTAGCGATCGCACTGCTGAAACGGCTAAGAAATATGGCGATCGCCTTCGCTACATTTATCAAACCAATGCGGGTCCTGCTGCGGCTCGCAACGCAGGCATCAAGCTGGCAAATGGGGAGATTTTAGGGTTTTTAGATGCAGACGATTTATGGTCAGAAAATTTTTTAACGACGTTAGTCAATCTCTTAGTAGAATCTCCCAGAATTGACATTGCTCAAGGCTTCATTCAAGAAGTGCAACTAGCAAAGTCAGAGTTTTCAGAAAGCTATCCAGCCTATCAATATATCAATTTGGGAAGTGCGCTTTATCGCCGCAACGTTTTCGATAAAATTGGGGGGTTTGATGAAACCATGCGCTATGGCGAAGATGTGGATTTTTTCTTGCGAGCCTGGGAAAATAATATTCGGAAGCAAGTGAATGAAAACGTCAGTTTATTGTATCGCAAGCACGAAGAAAATATGACAGGCGGGAAAAAGTTAGTAGAGTTGGGATTTCTGCGGGTTTACAAAAAGCATATTGAGCGCGATCGCCAACGAAAAGCCTCTTCTGCCAGTTTACCCACTGATTTACCTCCCCTATCCGAATATCTGGGAGTTCATCCCAGTCATCCGCGATTTCAGTCGTTTAATTTAAAGCCTTAAAACTCTAAATAATTAGAAGAATTTACCATGAGTGAAGCTCAACCGTTAGTCAGTGCAATCGTGCCGGTTTATAACTGCGATCGCTACTTAAAAGAAGCGATAGAAAGCATTTTGCGGCAAACTCATCCCCCCTTTGAAATCCTGGCGATCGATGATGGTTCCACGGACAACAGTGCGGCGGTAGCGCGAGAATTTTCCTCATCGGTTCAATACTATTCTCAACCCCATCAAGGAGCGGGAACCGCTCGTAACTATGGCACTCAACTGGCTAAAGGCAACTATTTAGCCTTTTTAGATGCCGATGATATTTGGGAGGAAAATAAGTTAAATCGTCAACTGGAAATTTTCGCCAATCAACCGGAAGTCGATATCATTTTTGGACAGATGAAAAACTTTCACAGTCCCGAATTACCTGAAGAGGTGAAACAGCAGATTTATTGTCCCCCAGAAATCATCCCGGGATATTGTCCGGGAACGATGATGATTAAAAAAGAGGCATTTGAGCGCGTGGGATTGTTTGAAAATCAGTGGAAATTAGGAGAATTTATCGACTGGTATTTAAAAGCGATGGAGGCGGGGTTAAAAAGCGTGATGTTACCGGATTTAGTCTTAAGGCGCAGAATTCATCAAACGAATACGGGAATCCGCGATCGCGACTTCCGCAAAGATTACGTTCGTATTGTCAAAGCGTCTTTGGATCGGCGTCGCGGAAAAACTCCAACATGAAATTTAACTTGCAAAAGCGGTTAAAAGCTGGGGTAAAAGCCTTTCTCAATCCCAGCAAAGTGCAGCCTGCTAAATTTCGGGAAGTGCCTCCCGAACCCCAGGTCATTATTAACGATCGCCTGTTAGAAAATAAAAACGTCTTGATTACCGGAGCCGGACATAATATTGGCAGAAGTATTGCGTTGGAAATGGCACAACAGGGAGCCAATATCTTTGCAGTCGAGCGCAGTCGCGAAAAATCCGAACAATTACAGAATGAATTAAACCCTTATCCGATTCAGGTTAAATGCTTTATTTTCGATATTTCCCAACATCAGGAAATTGTTAATCTATGTAATGAGTTAGAAGCCAGTCAAATCGATATCGATATTCTGGTGAATAATGTAGCAAGGCAAACCGATAAAATTGGACTGAAAAATTTAGACCTAGAAGATTGGTACTCCACTTTTAATATCAATGTATTCGAGCCGATGTTTTTAACCCAAGCGATCGTTAATAGAATGCGCGATCGCAAACTTCCAGGTTCTATTCTGTTTATCACCTCCATACACCAATGGGAAATTTCCCGATGGGTGAGCTATAGTGCCTCGAAAGCTGCATTAAGAGCGATCGTCGAAGAACTTGCCGTCGATTTAGCACCCCATAACATTCGTGTCAACGGAATTGCGCCGGGGTGGATCGCGGAAAACGAAGACGGAACTGCTCTCCCTCACCCTTACACCGTGCTTTATCAACATTCGATTCCCCCCCGTTACATTGGCAGAGCAGCCGTGTATTTAGCCTCGGATTATTTCTCCAAATTTACAACCGGAACCGTCCTTAAAATTGATGCGGGATTATCATTATATAACTCGCGGGTTCATGAACATCCCCCCCGTTAAACCCTCGCTCAGGAGTCTTTAAAAATGCAAGAACAAGAACTGCTGGTTTGGGGTCAACCCACCTTGGCACAAAAACGATTGCTGCAAGCGGCAGTTGAAAAAAGTGAAAAGGCGATCGCCTACTGGCAAGAATGGAGCGAACTCGTCGATATTGAAACCCTAGATTCGGAATCTTATCGATTGCTGCCCTTATTATACCGGAACTTATCGCCCTACGAAATCGGCGATCAGCAGTTTGCCAAACTCAAAGGCGTCTACCGCAGAACCTGGTGTGAAAATCAGGTCATTTTCAAACAGTTAACGGAAATCTTACAGGAATTTCAAGCCGCCAGCATTCCCAGTCTGTTGATAAAAGATGCAGCGTTATGTTTGCTGCACTATTCCGATATTGGAGAAAGAACCATTCATAACTTTGAGATATTAGTTGATCCTCAAAATGCACTCACGGCGAGCAACCTCCTCTCAAAAATGGGATGGAAACCCAAGAAACCCATCCGCGATCGCCTGTCTCCATCGGAGTGCGTTTGGGAATTTACCCATTCAGGAAATTTGCAATTAATGTTACGCTGGCACTTGTTTTGGGATAGCTTTTCCGAATCCCTGGAACGCAGTTTTTGGCATCGCGCTCAAGAAGTGCCAGTGGGTGACACTTCAACTCATGTATTGCATCCGAGCGATCGATTATTTTATGTGTGCGTCGCTGGCGGGATCCACAATCCAGTTTTCCCCTTAGTGCGATTGGTAGATGCTCATCGAATCCTGGACTCTGATGCGGCTGAAATCGATGGGGATGAGTTGTGCGATCGCGTCAATACCTTTCGGTTTTTGCTGCCTTTTCAAAACTTTATCAAAGTATTTGAGGAAATTTTTCAAATTCCTTTTATCAACTCCACCGTTTCCGCCACCAAAATTTTACCCATTTCTGCATTTGAAGAGCAAGAATGGCGTTGCTTGCACGCAAATTCTCGGTCTTTATTCAATCGATTGCAACACAAATATTTTGGTTATCAAAGAAGATATGGAGCGCCGGAATATCAGGTCAATTGGGTCAAGTTTTTAACCACCTTAAAGTCTTAAGTTTAGGAGTAGGGTGGGCATTGCCCACATGAATTACGGTGGGCATTGCTCACCCCACAATTGATTCAGGGGAAGGGTTTGGGCTATTTTATTTTTTGGAGTTCCCTAAATATTGGTCCCATGATAGCCTGGGAACCGCTATAACTGTGTAAGGGACCAGAAACAGGGTTTCTTCCGCAGTTTGTTGCGGCCGATCGCCGATGGGGTGAACAAGGCGATCGCCTCTTTTGAGCAACAAACCGCTACAATACACTTTACCCCTAAAATTGTAAAGCTCAAATGGACGACGAACCGACAACCTTGGCCTTTTTGGACTATCTTGAATTGGAGAAAACCAGTTCCGTTCGCCATGACTACATCGCCGGTCAATTATTTGAAATTGAAACCCTCAGTCCCCAACACGATCGCCTTGCTATTAATATCGGTTCCGGACTATACGACAGACTGCGCGATACAACCTGCCAAGTGTTCACTGCGGAAATGAAACTCTGGATTCCCTCGGCAGATGTGGCCTATTATCCTGATGTCATGGTCATTTGTGAACCGGAAGACACCAATCCTAATTATAAAACTCAACCGCGATTAGTTGTAGAAGTTCTCTCTTCTAATACCGTTGCCACGGACCGGCAGGAAAAGTTTTTTGCCTATCAAACCTTACCCAGTTTCCAGGAATATGTCCTGGTTCCGCAAGACCAAATAGGAATTGAAATTTATCGAAAAACAGCAGAAGGTCACTGGGAAAAAACCATTTTAAATTCAAAAGAAGACCTGCATTTGCAATCCCTGGGATTAACCCTACCCCTGACAGAAATTTATGAAGATTCCTTGATGGAGTAGCCTAAGTAGGTGTAACAACCGAGGTAGAAGTGAACCCGTGACTATGATTGACAAGAGACAGCCTGTCACTCGGTGAAGCTAAAGGACCCGGAACAGGGAATAGTGATGGAAAGGGGACAACACAGAAGGGGTGGCAATCTTATCCAATGGCAGTTTCATATTTAGTACCCAGTCTATGAAAAGAATGTTGATTCAACCGATCGCCCGATGTCGAGCGCGCTGTAACCACTGGAAATCCAGTATTTTTACCCGAAAGGGATACCGACTGCTGCTGAGGGGTCTAGCTTTTGTGACGGCGTTAGGATTCGTCACCGGGGTGGTACCAGCGATCGCCTCGGTTATGGGTCCTCCCCCCTCACAAGTCCTCACATTTACTCCAGTCAAGGAAAATTCAGGCTCACCCCTGCCGTTGTCCCAACTCCCCGCGCAGTCGGTGGAGGAGCAACGGGAGACGCTCCTCAACCAGGGACGGGATCTGTTTCAGGGGGGACGGTTTGCCGAAGCAGTCAGGGTTTGGAACCGCGCTGCACAGGGGTATCAACAGGGAGGCGATCGCCTGAATCAAGCCCTCTGTCTCAACTATCTCACCCTCGCTTATCAAGCATTAGGAGAGTGGGACAGCGCAGAAGGGGCGATCCAAGAGAGTTTATCCCTCCTCGATTCCCTGGGAACGCCCTCTCACAGGTCCGGAAATTCCCTCTCCCAACGGATTCGCGCCCAAGCGTTGAACAGCAAAGGGAGTCTGCAATTGGCCCGGGGAGAACCAGAAGCCGCCCTCGACACTTGGAAACAAGCCGAATCCTTGTATCAAGCTCAAGGTGACCTAATCGGGGCCTTGGGCAGTCAAATTAACCAAGCTCAAGGGATGCAAACCTTGGGACTCTACCGGCGATCGCGACGGTTACTAGAGCAGGTGAAGCAACAACTGCTGTCCCAACCGGATTCCAGTCTGAAAATCACCGGCTTACAAAATCTTGGCAATGCCTTGCAAGTCGTGGGAGATTTACCCGAAGCGCAACAGGTGTTAGCACAAAGTTTAGCCCTGGCCCGGAATCTGCGCTCTCCCGAAGAAATCAGTACCACCCTGTTGAGTTTGGGCAATACCGCCCGCGCCTTACAGGATTGGAACCAAGCTCTCACCTACTATCGGGAAGCGGCAGCAACGGCGACTGTCCCAATCACTAAACTAGATGCTCAACTCAATCAACTGAGTTTATCTGTAGAAACCCAGGAATGGGAAACCGCCCGATCGCTCTTGAACCCGATCGCCGAACAACTGGCAACCCTCCCTCCCAGTCGTTCTGGGGTCTATGCTCGGGTGAATTTCGCGTTTTCGGCCCTGAAAATGCTGGAGAGTTTATCAGTAACAGGTGAGGAGGATTTGACCCTGAGTGCGCCAGAAATCGCCCAAATCCTAGCAACGGCAGTTATCGAGGCTAATGCACTCCAAGACCCCCGATCGCAATCCTACGCCATTGGGGAGTTAGGGCATTTGTACAAACGCACTGGACAGTTTTCCGATGCCCAAAAATTGACCGAGGAAGCCTTGGCAGTCGCCATCAGCATTAATGCTCCAGAGATTGCGGCGCGCTGGCAGTGGCAACTCGGACGCATTTTGAAAGAAACAGGAGAGACTCAAAGTGCGATCGCCGCCTATAGCGAAGCCGTTCGCAGTTTGTCTCTCCTGCGCCGAGATTTACTCGCGAGCGGCCAAGAGGTACAATTTTCCTTTCAAGAACAGGTCGAACCCATCTACCGGGAATTGGTCAGTTTACTGTTGAGTTCCAATCCCACTCAAGACCACCTCAAACAAGCCCGAGAGACCCTGGAAGCCTTGCAATTGGCTGAATTAGAGAACTTTTTTCGCCAAGCCTGTTTCGATATCCAGCCGGTGCAAATCGACCAGGTGGATGCCAAAGCAGCGGCGATTTATCCGATTATTTTACCCGATCGCCTGGAAGTGATTCTCTCCATCCCGGGACAGCCTTTGCGTCATTATGCCACCGAGTTACCCCAAGGTGAGGTGGAACGCACCCTGGAACAGTTACTCGCTGCTCTGAATCCTTTTTTCTCGGATCAGGAGCGATTACGGTTATCGGAACAAGTGTATGATTGGCTGATTCGACCGGCAGAAGCTAGTTTAGCCGAGGCGGAGATTCAGACTCTAGTGTTTGTCCTCGATGGTCTTTTGCGAAATCTACCGATGGCAGCACTCTATGATGGAGGGCAGTATCTGGTGGAACGTTATAACATTGCTCTCACGCCAGGATTGCAATTGCTGGCTCCCCAGGCGATCGCTCAGAACCAACTCCGCGTCTTAACGGTTGGATTGACAGAACCGCGTCAGGGATTTACTGCCCTGCCTGGGGTGGCTCGTGAACTGGACGAGATTGGGTCTCATCTCCCGGCGGAGGTGATTTTAAATCAGCAGTTTACTGCGGATGCGCTTAAGCAGGAGATTCAAAAGAGTTCTTTTCCGGTGGTCCATTTGGCAACCCACGGCCAGTTTAGTTCCAATCCTGAGAACACTTTTATTCTCACTTACGATCGGAAAATTAATGTGACCGAACTCCAGGAGATTTTGCGATCGCGAGAAACAGGCAGTTGGGGGGTCACCCAGTCTGAGATTCCTCCTATTGAGTTGCTGGTTTTTAGTGCTTGTCAGACGGCAACTGGGGACAAACGGGCGGCTTTGGGTTTAGCTGGGGTGGCGGTGCGATCGGGTGCGCGATCGACTTTAGCAACCTTGTGGTCTGTCAAAGACGACTCTACCTCGCAGTTGATGGCTGATTTTTATCGGGAATTTTCCCTGGGTCAGACGAACAAAGCTGAGGCCCTCCGTCGCGCTCAAGTCGCTTTATTGCAGCAACCCCAGTACCAACATCCGTTTTACTGGGCACCCTTTATTTTGGTCGGGAATTGGCTTTAAATTCGAGGTGGCCAGGAGTCGGAGCATTTTGCTCCCATGAGGCTAATCAGGGACCAAGATGCTCCGACTCCTGAATGTTCTGGTTCTTGATTGAGGCCAGGAAGCCGGAACAGGCAATCAGAACAAATGGGTTGCTAAAGAATGCAGTTTTATTATCAATCTATGGGGCTATTTATCCGTTGCGATCTGACAATTACGACGAATTTAAGAGAAAATAATCCCTTCTACCCGAGCGAATAAAATTTAATCAGGAAAGAAAAATCCTCTGGATTGGGAGATGGACAACCAGCAATCAATCATGGCAATGCACAAGCTCAACTAAATTCGCAAGAAAACTTTATAAAAACTTCTCTATTTTAGTTAAACTGGACTCAAAATATAGAGTAAAGTGAAATAAAGCGGCACATTATCCTCCAGGGGTAACTGTAATATGGCAAGGCAACAGACTAATGTAACTCTAACCCTCTTGTGCACCCTATCTCTAAATCTGGCATGGGTGGGAGGCATTCTTAATCCAGCTCAGGCGCAGACTAGCAGCGGCGCTCAACGGATACAACCAGGGGCGATCGCACAAGTCACCTTCAATCCCCCAGGCAATGGGCAACCTCGCAATACAGCCGGGGGTGCATCTCGGGATGGAAATTCCTGTTTACAAGAACCCCAGTTGTCCAGTGCTTGCGTCACACCCCTCACCCCAGAAGCAGATCAGGGGTTGACCGTAGCACCGCACCCGACGTTTTACGTTTACGTTCCTAAAACCTCCGCGAGGGAGCTATTTTTCGCCCTCAAAGATGAAAATAATCAGCATCACTACCAAACCAGTATTCCGGTGCCTGAAGGCGAAGGTGCAGTCATGGCGATCGCCTTACCCGATGATGCACCGGCTTTAGAAATCGGCCAAACCTATCGCTGGACGTTTATCCTCATTGATGAAACCGGACTCAAACCCGATAGTCCTGGTGTTGAGGGAGATATTCGCCGTGTGGAAGCCAACTCACTAACCCTGGGTTCCCAGCAGGCTGATCCCACCCTGGAACTCGCCCAGCAGTACGGAACCGCCGGGATTTGGTATGACATGATGACCACCTTAGCCCAGCTTCGGCAGTCGAGTCCCAATGACCCGACAATCCTGGCGAGTTGGACGGGCTTATTAGCCTCAGTTGGGTTAGAGGAAATTGCCACCAAACCCATTGCACTGCCTTAGATGGGGTCCTTGAGGGTTCAATCCCGTTCAGGACTCCCCTTACTCCAATGTCCGCTCAACCGTTGCCATTTCATCAAGCCGGGAAATCCTCTTCCCGGCTTTTCCGATTCCGCAAAAGCCCCACCCTGCTTATCTGTGGGTTGTTTTTCCCTGAACAACCGGATTGGGAATCACGCTAGTTTTGAGCAAGCAGAGGTTTTCCTTCGGTGACAGCCGAGAACTCAACCCATCCCGTTGAGCTCATCATCGGTATCTCTTTAAACTTGATTGGCTGTGGTCAATTTCTGTTGCTTTTCTCCACAAACCCCAGGAATTCTTCTAAAATTTGGGATAAACCTAGAGTATCTCATCCTTTCTGGGTATCGATAAAAGATGTGGCTAAAGCTCAGAAAGCAAGTTTGGAAATGGCGTGGCGTCTTGATGACCGCCCCCACTGTTGCTGCACTGGTGATTTCTGCCAACTCAGCGGGACTGTTTCAACTGTTAGAGTGGGCCACGTTAGACCTATTTTTTCGTCACCGTCCCTCGGAACCCACTGACCCTCGAATTGTCATTGTCACCATTGATGAGACCGATATTACGGAAGTCGGACAATGGCCGATGCCCGATGCAGTTTTAGCCCAATTATTAGAAACCGTTACCACATACGAACCCCGCGTCATAGGCATTGATTTATATCGGAATTTTCGCGTAGAACCGGGGTCGGAAAGATTAGAACAGGTGTTTAAATCTACCCCGAATTTAATTGGGATAGAAAAAGTGGTGGGCAATCAAGTCAAAGCCCCACCACTTTTAGAAAAACTTGGTTTAGTGGCAATGGCGGATTTGGTCTTAGATTCCGATGGGAAAGTTCGTCGCAGTTTACTCTCTGTGGTGACCAATGATGGGGCGACTAAATTAAGTTTATCCGCCCGGATGAGTTTAATGTATTTGGAAGCTGAGGGGATGGCTTTAGAGGCGGTAGACCCCAATAGTTCTCAATTGCAATTGGGTCAAGCCCGGTTTATCCCCCTCGAAGGAAATGAAGGGGGATATGTCCGGGCTGATACGGGAGGGTATCAAATTTTTTTGAACTATAAGGGACCCGAAAAGAATTTTAAAACAATTTCAATGACTGATGTTTTGAATAATCGCATTCCCCCAGATTTAATCCGCGATCGCCTGGTGTTAGTCGGGGTGACTGCTGAGAGCATGAATGACCTGTTTTTAACCCCCTACAGTGCCAATGGCAACAGTCTAATCCGAATGCCTGGAGTGGTGATTCATGCCAATGCAGTCGCTCAAATTTTAAGCGCGGCCCTCGATGGTCGTCCCTTCATTCAAGTTTGGCCGGATTTGGTGGAATGGTTCTGGGTCTGCGTCAACTCCCTGTTTGGTGCCACAGTCTCCTATTCCTTGCTTCAAGCTCGAATTTTCAAACACAATTCTAGCTGGCGATGGGCTATCTTTGTCGTCTGGCTAGGATTGGGGAGTCTGGGACTTTTAATCGGCGGCTATGTTGCTTTTTTAAATAGTTGGTGGGTTCCGATTGTCTCTTCAATGGTTGCCTTAAGCACTTCCGCAATCACCATTGCCGGATATTATAGCCGGGGACTCCAGCGCGATAGCCAAAGTCAATTGACTCAGTTTTTAGAAGCCATGCCGGTAGCCATTGCCGTTCTCGATGCCAAGGGTAAACCCTATTATACCAATCAAAAAGCCAAAGAATTATTAGGAAAAGGACCCGTAGCGAACGCACCAAGTCAGCGGTTATCGGATGTTTATCAAATCTATTTTGTGGGCAGCGATCGCCCCTATCCTCCTGAACGCTTACCCATCGTCCGCGCACTGCAAGGCGATCGCACCACTGCCGATGATATGGAAATTCACCGCCCTGATGCCACCATCCCCATCGAAGCCTGGGGAACTCCAATTTATGATGAAAATGGCAATATTTCCTACGCAATGGCTGCCTTTCAAGATATTACCGATCGCAAACAAGTCGAAGCCGAACGAGAACGCTTGACCAAAGAGCTCTTTGAACTCAATCAAAACCTAGAAGATGCCCTCGATGCGGAATTAGAACTCACCGATGCCTACGGACGCTTTGTTCCCCATGAGTTTCTTTATTTTTTAGGCTACGAAAGCATTGTCGAAGTCAAACTCGGGGAAGCCGTCGAAATGGAAATGTCCATTTTATTCTCGGATATTCGAGATTTTACCACCCTGTCCGAAGCCATGACTCCGGAAGATAACTTTAAATTTATTAACTCTTATTTGTCTAGTATGGAACCCGCCATTGCCGAGAACAATGGCTTTGTTGATAAATATATTGGCGATGCAATTATGGCCTTGTTTAGCGGCAGCGCCGATGATGCCGTCCAAGCCGGAATTACCATGTTAAACCGACTCACTGAATACAATCAAGGACGAGAAAAAGCCGGTTATATTCCGATTCATATCGGCATCGGGATTAATACAGGTTCCTTAATGCTGGGGACCGTCGGTGGACAGAAACGGATGGATAGTACAGTGATTAGTGATGCGGTCAATTTAGCCTCTCGGATTGAAGGCTTGACTAAAAATTATGGGGTAGCCTTGTTAATAGGCGATCGCACCTTTTGTAGCTTGAAAGACCCCAATGCCTATGATATCCGACATATCGACCGAGTTCAAGTCAAAGGCAAATCAGAAATTGTCTCCGTCTATGAAGTCTTTGCTGCCGACCCCCCCGCCATCCGCGAGGGCAAATTAATCACCAAAAGCATCTTTGAAGAAGCCATCCAGCTTTACAATAAAGGCTCCTATCCCGAAGCCGCCCGATTCTTCCAAAAATGTCTCAGAATCAACCCCCAAGATAAAGTAGCCCAAATCTATTTAAAACGCACTCAGTCTCCCTAATTAATCAGTCGTTCTCTTAGTTCGTAGTAACGACTTCAGTCGTTCTCTTATCTTCGTTCGTAGTAACGACTTCAGTCGTTATCTTATCTGAGTTCGTAGTAACGACTTCAGTCGTTTTCTTAGTTCGTAGTAACGACTTCAGTCGTACTCTTAGTTCGTAGTAACGACTTCAGTCGTACTCTTAGTTCGTAGTAACGACTTCAGTCGTACTCTTAGTTCGTAGTAACGACTTCAGTCGTACTCTTAGTTCGTAGTAA
>NZ_JAMXOT010000251.1 GCF_024220515.1 Oscillatoria sp. HE19RPO | reverse complement strand
GGCGTTTCCAGAGTTGTTATCACCGGGGCTTGCATCCTAAACGCTAAAAACTTCCTATGGTTAAGTCAGGTCAATCCTCCTTTCGCCGTATCCTGCTGTCGCGGATTTTACTCCTAAGCGTCCCTGTTTTGCTGTTAGGGGAGTATGTGACCTATCGCAAGGCACGCTCTAGTCTGCTCGAAACCGCTCGCCAAAACCTCACCGAAAGCGCCGTTCGCAAAGGAGATAGTATTCAGGCATCCCTCGAATCCCTCCAGGCGAACCTACTCACAGCAAGCGAATCGGTCCTCCTGCATTCGGGTTCGATGCCAGCGGTGCAATCTTATATCGAACAACTCGCGCAACGATTACCCACTAAGGTCCAATGCGTTCAACTGACTGATGTGCAAACCTCAGAACTGCTCGCGAGTACCTGTGGGAATCAACCCCTGAGCGATGAAATTTTGCAGATGTGGCAACAGCAAGGCAGTTTTGCGTCAGGGACTGGTTCCGGAGTTCATATCAAAACTGTTCTATCGGACACCCCATCCGGTGAGCCGGCCCCAGTCGTTTCTCAAAATGACCCCAGCTATTTCGACCAGCTCAAATTGATTCTGAGCGCTCCAGTGTATTTGGATGAACTCAATCCCTTGGCGGTTAATAATTCCGGGACTCCAGACTATGCCTTAACCATTCGCTCTACTTTAGGTCAACGGGCCAGCGATCGCCGCATTGAACCCGGTTCCCTCACGGGCTACACCGTCGTCATTGACCAAGATGGCACCATTCTCGAACATGGCAACGACCTTAATCGCGTTGGACGAAACATTCGGGACGAAGTAGACGCCAAACGCCTAGAAAATATTGTTAGAAATGCCCTCCAAAACCGTCAGGACTTTTTCCATCTCTTTAATTTCGATCAAGCGGGAATGGAATTACTCTCGGGATATACCGCCATTCCCAGTCCCCTCTCCACGACGGAAGAACGGAAGTGGGTGATCCTCGCCGTCACCCCCCTGGACAATGCTCTGGCAGGATTAAAAGAGATTCAAAACGTTCTATTCACCCTCATCCTAGGTTTATTAGCCGCTAACCTGCTGGCGACCCTCTACTTAACTCGCGATTTGGCCCTCCCGATTGAAAAATTGCAAGACTATGCGATGAACATTCAGTGCCGTGCTACCACGGAACGAGTTCCGCATAACTTGAGCATTCGCGAGTTTAATCGGCTGGCTGAAGCCCTCGATAGTATGGTAGAACGCTTGAAAGCTTGGGCAGAGGAGTTAGAAACGGCCTGGAAAGAAGCGAAAACGGCCAACCAACTGAAAAATGAGTTTTTGGCGACGATTTCTCATGAGTTGAGAACCCCTCTCAATGCAATTCTCGGCTGCATTCGCTTAGTTCGAGATGATTGCTGTGATAACCGGGATGAAGAAATTGAGTTTCTTCAACGGGCCGATGATGCGGCTATTCATTTACTGAATATTATTAATGATATTCTTGATATTTCTAAAATTGAAGCCGGTACTCTCTCGGTAGTCATGGAGCAGGTTGATGTCAAACGCCTGATTAAAGAGGCGATCGACTTACAGCAATCGGCAATTCAGCAGAAGGGTTTGCAGTTACAATTCCATGAGGATTCTCAATCCATTACCGTCGAAGCCGACCCCGCTAAACTAAAACAAGCACTTCTCAATTTGATGGGGAATGCCATTAAGTTTACAGACACGGGCAGAATCACTATCTCAACTCGCATCGAAGGGTTAAGCGAGGGTCAGTCCTTTAATAAAGCCAATCCCGGTAATGGTTCTATGCAGCCTTATCTGGTGATTTCTGTCCAAGATACGGGAATTGGCATTGCACCAGATCAGCAGCAGAAACTCTTTCAACCCTTTGTCATGGTGGATGGCTCAAGAACTCGCCCCAAAGGAGGTACAGGGTTAGGTTTAGCAATCTCCCGCAATTTAATCGAACTGATGGGAGGGACTATTCGCTTAAACAGCAAAGGCATTGGTCAGGGGACAACGGTTGAGGTGGTTTTGCCGATCCTCAATTCCACTCCCTCCATTCCCGTAGCGTTGGAGTCGAAAACCCCCAAAGAACAAAATCGCTAAATTGTTCTAACCTTTTCTAAAACCCCTTCGCCATTTCTAATGATTGCCTCCCGGCTCGTAGTAACAACTTCAGTCGTTATCTTCTCTGGTGTGCGTATCTGTTCGTAGTAACGACTTCAGTCGTTATCTTCTCTGGTGTGCATATCTGTTCGTAGTAACGACTTCAGTCGTTATCTTCTTAAGTTCATAATTCAAATCAAGGGTAATAGTTCATTCCTCAGAACTAACAATATCCGAAGGCAAATCTTACCCCAAAAATCAAGTTTTCCAACATGATTATGGAGGAGAATTTGTCCTAAAGCTGAACAGGCACTCCCCCTTGTTGAATCGAGTGACTTAAAGCTGTGAGAATGGTAATTAATTCCGTGGCGATCGCCCCCGAGGATGAGTCAATTCCCCCAGATTCCACCCCTAGTCCATTGCCACGCACCAACTCCAAAAACCGATCGCAAACCCGCCCTAAAGGTTCAGCCTGTTCTAACCTCACCACTTCCCGGTTTTGATTACTAGGAATCCAGCGATCGCCCTCTTGCTCTAAACTCCCCTGTTGAATCACCAAAGGCGCATCCCCGGACATTTCATCAAAAATCAAAGTTCCTTGACAACCCACCACCGCCAAACGTCTCTGTTTATCGGGATTCAACCAGCACAAATGAATAAACGCCTGAAATCCACTCGGATAAGTCAGCGTTGCCATCACGAAATCCGATAACCCCTGGGGAAACAGCTTCGAGTCCCCTCCCCCAACCGGCGTCGGTTGCAACCACACTCTCCCAGTCCCTTGGACTTGAATCGGATATTCTCCCAACCAACGATTAAAAATAGCAATATCATGAATCGCTAAATCCCACAGAGCATCCACATCTGGGCGCACTGGACCCAAATGCGATCGGGTGGCATATCCGTAGCGCAATTCCCCCAGTCGTCCCCCTTGCACCACTTCAGTTCCCGCAATCACTGCCGGATGAAACAAATAGGTATGATCCACCAACATCTGACGCTGACGTTGTTTCGCCCGTTCATATAATTCCCGACATTCTGCGGGGTCAAGAGTTAGGGGTTTTTCCGCTAAAATGTGATAGTTCTGCTCCAAGGCATCAGAGATTAAAGCATAATGAGTGGCAGCCGGAGTAGCCACTGCTACTGCTTCCAGTCCTGGTAACTGTTTGATATCCTGCCAATCCGTTGCCAAAATCACAGTTTCATCTAAATTAAATTGCGATCGCGCCGAGTGCAATCGCTCTACATGAGGGTCCACCACCGCCAGCACTCGCGCCTGGGGATGGTTTAAAAAATTTCTAATCAAATGGACGCCCCAACGACCCGCCCCGAGAATTGCAATCCCAACAGGATTTGACATTTTTTGATAGTGATAATTTGATATAGCAGTCCTAAATGATTTATAACATTTTCTTCTCCCCTCTCCCGTTCTGGGAGAGGGGTTGGGGGTGAGGGTCCATTGCCACAACTGATTTAGGATTGCTATAGTGATAATTTGATAGTAATAAAAAGGGATTACTGAGCTACATCCAACTCTCGCAGTGCAAAAAAGGCCACCTTTGCTGCGGCTTGTTCCGCCGCTTTTTTACTGCGTCCGGTGCCCTTGCCTTTGAGTTCTCCCAGGAGCCAGACCTCAGCGGTAAAGCGATCGGGATGGTAATGTTCCCGATGGGTTTCAAACACCCGATATTCCGGTAAAATTTTATAGCGAACCTGGGTCAATTCTTGCAGCGCATCTTTATAGTTGTGACGGGCTGGATCTTTGCGAATTTCTTCCGATCGCTGTTTGAATTCCGGGTCTAACCAAGGACGAATTAAATCCAAATTGTGGGTACTTAAATACAGGGCGGCTAAAATCGCTTCAAAGGCATCAGCTAACCGAGATTCCTTGCCCGTAATATCTCCAGCAGCGCTGGCAGAAACGAGCAGATAGCGCTCCAGTCCGTAGCCTTCGGCAATTTCCGCTAAGGTGCGATCGCTCACCAAAACCGAACGAATCGTCGCCAACTCCCCCACCTTTTCCTGGGGGTACAGTTCCATTAACAATTCCGCCGCAGCTAACCGAACCACTGCATCGCCGGTAAACTCTAACTGCTCATAATTCGCTTCCCCAGAAACACTCGGATGAGTCAAGGCCAATTCTAACAAGTCCCAACGAACCGAAATCCCGTCAGGAAGCCCTAATTTTTGCAGGAGTTTCTGTAACTCGCGTTGTCGTTGTGGATAAAGAAGCGTCATAAAAATGTTTGTAAATTAGAAATTAACCTTAGAATTGAGGAAAACTTAGGAAAATTTAACCGTTTGAATTTTAAGGTTAAAATTTAACCCCATTAGCAATCGAATGGGGGCTTGACAATTCACATAAAAATTGGAAAGGGAGAGAGCCAGACATAAGCCGGGTTCTGTTCCATTCATGACAATTGCCATGAATGGGGCAGTTATCTATCTGGGACCTCTGTTACCAGAAGCCTCTAGCGGTTCTTTCTAGGCGGAACGGGTAAAAGACCAACCCTTGTCCCTCTGACCTTGCTCCCAACCGGGGTTTACCGAGCCAGGGCCTCTCGACCCTGCTGGTGCGCTCTTACCACACCTTTGCACCCTTACCTGTGAGCGATCGCCCAAACGGACAATCCCTCCATCGGCGGTATCTTTCTGTGGCACTATCCTCACGGTCACCCGCACTGGGCGTTACCCAGCAAGTCTGGTCTTTCGGGAGTCCGGACTTTCCTCAGATTCGTGAGAATCCGCAACTGCCTGCGCCAACTCTCTACCCATTCTGATTATAATCGATGGACTGCCACAATCAGCAAACCCATAACTGTAGAGTTGATTCGCGAATCAACTCTACAGTCTTAAATCATGAGTAATTCCTGTAAAAAATACTCCCTTAAAACTCTCGGCGCTTATTCCAGGGGATATTAACAACCCAAGGCAAAATTGACGCCATAAACCGACAATTCACCAGATAAAGCGGGAGATTTCCCAGATTATGTTCTCCCATGCCAAAGCGTAGCGCGAACTGAACCGTGAACGTCAAACAGGGAAGTTCCGCCTTGGGTGAAACCTGTTTTTTCGGATTCGGTTTGAGGGGGTCCAGGTTCACCATAACGCGATCGGGTTTTAAGGGTCCGGTTTCTCCTTGTCGTTTTAAGGCAGATTCTGCCGTAAATTGTTCTTGGAGCGTTTTTCCCGGCGCAATTACGCTAAACACTTGAGCCGGTAACAAATCGAACGTCATCCCCGGAGGGAGTCTTACCAGGCGTTGTTCGCGACCCTGAGCATCAATCAGAGCGCTATAATCCCAATCAATATAAAGGGTTTGATGTGAGGATTGATTTTGGACACTCACCTCAAGGAACCGAAACTGGTCTAAATCATATTGGGGGGCCGTAAAGAATTTGAATCGAACTTTGTTTTCTAAGTTTTGGCTTTCGAGTTGATTTTTGAGAAAATTGTCATCTATTTTAATGAGAACTTTTTCCGCCAATAAAGAAGAAAAAGCGCGTAATAAAACAGCACTCACGCAGATGAGATAAACTGCGATCACAATCCAATCCAGTCCAGTCATTAGGGGTTAGAGCAAAGGGAATGGGGCGACGCCCATAGCATAGCCTATAGATTGCCAGTCGCCCATGAAAAAGCCTTAAAAAGACTCGCGGGGTTCATACTGACGACAGGTTTCACAGGGGCCTTCTGGATTGAGGGCGCACCGCAAATAGGCCGATCGCGCATTGTAAAGACAAGTGATATCCCCCGTCACATCCCCAACCCCTTCGACATAATGGCGATCGGCAGGAACGGGAGCGGGAGCGGGTATTCTCATAATGGGAATCTCTCTCGCCGCTTGCAAGCGAGTTCGCGCCCGATCTTCTGCTTTCCGCATCGCGAACAAAGAGAGTAACGGAGGCGTTATCCCAACCAAAAAAATGATAAGTGTCTCTAACATGGCGGATGACTAAAACTGAACTCCTTAAAATCGGCAGGTTAATCTCAGGTACACTGACCTCAACCGACCTCCACCGGGAAACCCGACTCCGGTTGCAGGGGAGTTGTTAGGCGGTGAGTTCCACCGCAGATTGAAAGAAATCCCGTTCGCATAACATGGCATAACGATAGGTGGAATCGGTTAGGGGAGTTGAGGCAGCATAGCGATCGAGCAGATGTTCTAACTGTCCCGACAATTGCTCAAATTCTTCCCCAGTATAGGTCCGAATCCAGTCGGCATAGTCGTGATTGGGAATGCCATCTTTTCCTAATTGCTGCCCTAAAAAAGCGTAAAGACGCATACAGGGAGCCATTGCCACCGCCGTTAACCCAACATCGTGACTCCAAGCGGTTGCTAGTAAAAAGTCTGTGTAACGACGAGTTGCCGGAGTCGGTTTCACTGCTAGAAAATCAATCCCCCAGGTTTTGGCATAGCCTTGATGTAAGCGCAGTTCTTCTAAGACGCCACTAGCTAGGGCATGGAAGACTTCAAAAGCTTGCCAGTCGGGAGTTTTCGCCGCCGCAATGCTATAAGCGCGGGCGAAGGATTCCAGGAAAAAGGCATCCTGTCCCACATAATGGGCAAATTGATGTCGCGGTAAGCACCCATTGCCAATGCCTTGCACAAACGGATGTTGTAGGCACTCCTGAGCTAAGTCTTGATTTGCTTTCCACAAGTCATGAGATAGGGTCATATTTTGGAGAGGTTGATAGAGGTTGATTGGATTGAGGGTTAGGATGTTGGACAGAAGAAGAACGACTGAAGTCGTTACTACGAACTTAAGAGAACGACTGAAGTCGTTACTACGAACTTAAGAGAACGACTGAAGTCGTTACTACGAACTTAAGAGAACGACTGAAGTCTTTGGTTTCATTTTTCCGCTTTCATCGGGGACGCTGGATGGTGGAAAAGTTGTTAAACCAACCGCGACGCCAAAAGAGAAAAATCATCAGGATGGCGATCGCAATCATCACCACCCAAACTGCCGGATAACCCCAATACCAGTTAAGTTCTGGCATATTCAACGGTGAGCGTTCTGGATTAAAATTCATCCCATAAACCCCGGCAATAAAGGTCAGGGGAATAAAAATAGAGGAAACCACCGTCAGCAGTTTCATGACTTCATTCATGCGGTTACTGATGGAAGAGAGGTAAACTTCCATCAACCCACCGGCGAGTTCCCGATAGGTTTCTACGATATCCAAAACCTGAATCGTATGATCGTAACAGTCGCGTAAATAAATCCGAACTTCATCAGAAATCAAGGGACTGCCGTCTCGAATCAGAGTATTGATGGCATTTCGCTGGGGCCAGATTGCCCGACGTAAAGTGAGTAACTCCCGTTTGATTTTATAAATTTTTTCTAGGGTATGGGGTGTGGGGTTGGCCACCACCTCATCCTCCAAATCCTCGATCCGTTCCCCATACGCTTCCAAAACCGGAAAAAATCCATCGATAATGGCATCGAGGAGAGCATAGGCGAGATAATCGGCTTTTTGTTTGCGAATCGTGCCTTTATTGCTGCGAATGCGATCGCGCACGGGACCAAAACTGTCATGTTCTGGCTCCTCCTGCACCGTCAGCAGGTAATCTTTACCCAACACCAAACTAACTTGTTCAGTGATAAAGCTTTCCTCTATCGGATCCTGGCGATGTTCTTTGAGCATCACCATCCGCGCAATAATCACTAAATGACCCTCGTACTCTTCTACTTTGGGTCGCTGGGGGACATTGACGATATCTTCTAACAGCAGGGGATGCAACTGAAAGACTTTACCAATTCGCTTTAAAATATCTTCACTCCCCAATCCCTGGACATCTAACCAGGAAACCGACTCACTGTCTAAGTAAGGGATGCATTCTTCCGGGGTTTTCATGAGTACCCGAGTAGCTTTGGTGTCAAAATAGTCGATCGCCACAATCGTTGGGATGACTGCATCATCCTCAATAATCAGAGTTCCGGGCATACTACCTGGTTCGTCATAGCAGTAATCCACGTATGACTCTTCGTTTTTATCGTTCTCCTCTTCGGATTCAGAGCGGAAATTAGTCATTGTCCATCCCGTATCTGTCATCTTTATGTTCCCGATCGCTGCTACCACTGCGATTTTAGGCAATTGGGGAGAAGGTTGGAGGCGATCGCCGGAATCCTCTACAGAACTTCCGCATATTTTCCGAGCGAACCCTAAATGTAGAGGCGATTCGCACAGGATACCTCTACATTTAGGGTTCGCTGTTACAGATTGCGAACATCCTGCTCTATTTAAGGTTTGGATTGCTCTAAAACTTCATCCCCCCTCAATGATGGACGAGCGATCGCCCCTGTGGAAACATTGGGTTCCTGCCAATCACTCTCATCGGGTTGAGGCAACTTGACTTCCATCGGGAGATAAACCGTAAAGGTTGAACCCACCCCCAACTGACTCTGCACTAAAATATCTCCTCCCATCATTTGAGAAAATAATCGACTAATTGCCAACCCCAACCCTGTCCCCCCATATTCTCGGGTTGTAGAGGCATCTGCCTGCATAAATGCTTGAAACAAATTATCTAACTGCTCTTGACTCATGCCAATGCCGGTGTCAGAAATTTGGAACACCACAAATAAATCATTTAAACTCGATTCTTGCTCTGGGGTAACCGCCAGAGGAATCGCACTCCGGAGTTGTTTGGTGACGACCATCTCTATCTTCCCCTTCCGAGTGAATTTAGCCGCATTACTGAGTAAATTGAAGAGAATTTGTCGCATCTTGGTTAAGTCAGCATACATCGAACCCAATTCCCCACTCAACTGCACCACCAATTGGTTAGAATTTTTCTCGGCTAGGGGTTGAGTCGTGTGGCAAATTTGGGTAATCGCCTGGTCTAAGTCAAATGATTCTAAAAACAGTTGCATTTTCCCCGATTCAATCTTGGAGTAATCTAAAATATCGCCAATGAGAGCCAACAGATGTTTCCCTGCCGTATTAATGGAGCGCAGGTCATCCAGAAATTCTGCATCGTTAATCCCGATATCTCGGGCATCTTCTTGGAGGAGTTCACTATACCCAATAATGGCATTGAGCGGGGTTCTCAGTTCGTGGCTCATATTTGCCAAAAAGGTGCTTTTGGCGCGATTAGCTGCTTCTGCTGCTGTTTTTGTTTCGAGTAATTGCGCTTCGACTTGCTTGCGATCGGTAATATCTCGCGCCAAAATACAGTTATATTCTTGTCCATTAAATTCCAGATAATTTACGGTGCTTTCTACCGGAAATCTTTTCCCTTCTTTGGTTTGGTGATAACATTCAATTGTAAACGAACCATGCCGCTTGATTTCATCCCAATAATCTGACCAAACATTTTTTGGTAAATCCAAGTTGATATCATGAATAGTCATTAAAATCAACTCTTCTCGGGAATAGCCTAAAGACAGACAAGCGGCTTCATTGACATAAAAGAATTGGGCATTGGAGTTGACCCAGAACACTGAATCTCCAGCCCGATTCAGAGAAAACTGAGTAAAGGCTAAGATTTCCTCAATTTGTTGGCGATGGGCTTTTTCTGCCTCTAAGGCGAGGACAGTCTGGTGTAACTGCAAGGCTTTCTGTTCTAGTTCATGGCGGAGTTGTGATTCAGTCTGTTTAACCTGAGTTAAATCTCGCACTAGGACTAAGAATTCATCGTCACTGCTGGGGATAACTTGAATTTCATGAATTGAGGGGAAATAGGGATGAGGATTGGTCGAAGGTAACTGGGGAAATTGAATCGAACATAGACAATCTTTTCCGCTTAATTCTACTTCAAAAACTTGCTCGTTTAGAGTGGCGATCGCCCGTTCTATGAATTCTCTACATTGCTGAATCACTTCTAAAGGCCAAATTTCCCACCACTTCTTACCGACATAGGTGCGATCGCTCAAATTATCTATCCCTTCCGGCTGCAACTTCTGCCCTGGATTTGTGCAACCCGCCCACAGGATAAAATTCTTCGGCGGTTGATAATCAAGACAAGTGCCATCTTTATGGATCCAAAAGATGGCATCGGGAATTGCCTTTAATAAAGCACGATTTCTGGTTTTGCTGGCACACACCACCGCTTCAAGCTCCTCCCCATTCCCTGAAGATTGTTCAACCTTATTATCCCCATGTTTGCTCAAGAACTATTGTTTGCCTTGATAAAACAACCCAACAGCCTCCCAGCAAGGTGAGCGAATCCGTACCCCTACAGGGGCGTTTTCTACCTGTGGATTGCCTAGGGCCTGGATAATAATGACTATAGCGCCCCCAGTTTGTGATGAGAGGGCGGCGCTCCCTTGTTGCCCTTTCTGGAGGCATAATGATGAATCATTTTAAAACCGTTGCCCTGTTAGGTTTGCTCAGTGGACTACTCATTGCCGTGAGTTACGCCATCGGCGGGACCACAGGAGCCTTCTTCGGAGTGATATTAGCAGCCATCACCAACTTTGGGTCCTGGTACTATTCCGATCGCATTGCCTTAACCGCTTATGGTGCTAAACCCGTCACTCCCGCGCAAGCACCGGAACTGGCGATGATGGTCCAAACCCTGAGCGATCGGGCCGGTTTACCCATGCCTGCGCTCTATATCGTTCCCTCTCAATCCGCCAATGCCTTTGCCACCGGAAGAGACCCGGATCATGCCGCCGTCGCCGTCACTCAAGGGATTATTAGCCTACTCCCTGCCGATGAACTCGAAGCCGTCATCGCTCACGAACTCAGCCACATCCAAAACCGCGATACCCTCACCCAAGCAGTTGCCGCCACCATCGCCGGAGGCATCTCTTTCTTGGCGCAAATGGCCTTTTGGTTCCTCCCGATCGGTCGCGATGACAATGGCTCCAATCCCTTCGCTGGACTGTTAATGCTCATTGTCGCGCCAGTCGCCGCCACAGTGATTCAACTCGGCATTTCTCGCACCCGCGAATTTGCCGCCGATGCCGGTGCCGCTCAACTCACCGGCAACCCCCGCGCTTTAGCTCGCGCCTTACAACGACTCGACCAAAATGCTAGACAACTTCCCCTCAACGGGAATCCAGCCTTTGAACCTCTATTAATCATGAATGGATTCTCGGGCAAGAAGTTTACCTCTAAGCTATTTTCCACCCATCCCACCACCGAAGCTCGCATCGAGCGCCTGTTGCAGTTAGAGGGGAAATAGGCTTCATGTTCAACGTCCCGACTTCAGTCGTTGCCAAGCGTGTCATGGCAGATGCCATGATACGCCCAACATCAAGGCAAGTCATTCACAGGGGCGTGACGAAAGCTAACGCTTTCATCACGAGTAACGACTAAAGTCGTTACTACAAACTGGGGTGGATGCAGCAACTGTTCGTAGTAACGACTTCAGTCGTTGCTCGCGTGTCATGGCGGATGCCATGATCCGCCCAACTGGACTGGAACCCAGGGGATTGCAAAATATAAATCCTCCAAA